>JACZJD010000061.1 GCA_014860725.1 Aquamicrobium sp. | reverse complement strand
CCGCCCTTGCGCTCGATGCCCTCGCGCTTGACCAGCGCCAGCACGGTCGCGGCCTGCTCGCCGCCCATGACCGAGATGCGGGCGTTCGGCCACATCCACAGGAAGCGCGGCGAGTAGGCGCGGCCGCACATGCCGTAGTTGCCGGCCCCGAACGAGCCGCCGATGATGACGGTGAGCTTCGGCACCTGCGCGGTGGCCACCGCCGTCACCAGCTTGGCGCCGTCCTTGGCGATGCCGCCGGCCTCGTATTTGCGACCGACCATGAAGCCGGTGATGTTCTGCAGGAAGATCAGCGGAATCTTGCGCTGGCAGCACAGCTCGATGAAATGCGCGCCCTTGACCGCGCTTTCCGAGAACAGGACGCCGTTGTTGCCGAGGATGCCGACCGGCATGCCGTGCAGATGCGCGAAGCCGGTGACGAGCGTGGGACCGTAGTTCTGCTTGAACTCGTCGAACTCGGAGCCATCGACCAGCCGGGCGATCACCTCGCGCACGTCGTAGGGCTGGCGCAGGTCGGTCGGCACCACGCCGTAGATCTCATCCGGCGCGTAAAGCGGCTGAATCGGTTTGTGCAGGGCAAGTCCGATCCGCTTGTTCCGATTCAGGTTTTTCACGATGCGGCGCACGATGGCGATCGCGTGGGCGTCGTCCATGGCGTAGTGGTCGGCGACGCCCGATTCGCGCGTGTGCAGATCGGCGCCGCCGAGCTCCTCGGCCGTCACCTCCTCGCCGGTCGCCGCCTTCACCAGAGGCGGTCCGCCGAGAAAGATGGTGGCCTGCTTGCGGACCATGATCGTCTCGTCCGACATCGCCGGCACATAGGCGCCGCCCGCCGTGCACGAGCCCATGACGCAGGCGATCTGCGGGATGCCGGCCGCGCTCATGTTGGCCTGGTTGAAGAAGATGCGGCCGAAATGCTCGCGGTCCGGGAACACCTCGTCCTGGTTGGGCAGGTTCGCGCCACCGGAATCGACGAGATAGATGCAGTGCAGGTTGTTCTGCGCCGCGATCTCCTGCGCCCTCAAGTGCTTCTTGACGGTCAGGGGATAGTAGGTGCCGCCCTTCACCGTCGCGTCGTTGACGACGATGACGCACTCCGTGCCCTCGACGCGGCCGATGCCGGCGATGATGCCGGCGGACGCGATGTCGCCGCCATACATGTCCCAGGCCGCGAACTGGCCGATCTCGAGAAACGGCGCGCCGGTGTCGAGAAGCTGCGCCAGCCGCTCGCGCGGCAGAAGCTTGCCGCGCGAGACATGGCGCTCGCGCGCTTCCTCAGACCCGCCGCGCTCGACGGTCGCGGCCTTGTCGGCGATGTCGGCGACGAGCGCGCGCATGCGCTCGGCATTGGCCTTGAACGTTTCGGATGCGGGGGAGAGCTGGGACTGGATGACGGGCATTGACGAGCCTATGATGATATCATATTTTGGTATCAATTATACTGTCGCGCAGGACGTGCGGCCGACACGGCTCCGCAGATCGTAGCTCGCGGAGCTGAGATGGAGGTCGACATGAATGCCAGACATCGCAAGACCCTCAAAGCCATTTTCACCGATCCCGTCAGTGGTTCGATCAAATGGCGTGACGTCGAAGCCTTGTTGCTGGCGCTTGGCGCGGAGATGTCCGAAGGAAGTGGTTCGCGAGTGAGGTTCACCATTGCCGGCCAGACCCTGTTTCTCCACCGCCCGCACCCGTCTCCCGATACGAAACGCTGGGCAATCAGGGGCATCCGCGAGTTTCTGACGAATGCTGGGATAGGATCATCATGAGGTCTTACAAGGGATATACCGGATCGATCGAGTTCGACGACGAGGATATGGTGTTTCACGGGCGCGTCCTCGGGCTTCGCGACATCGTGACGTTCGAGGCCGAAAGCGCGGAAGAACTGGTCAAGGCGTTCCACGACAGCGTCGACGACTATCTCGCCTTTTGCAAGGAGCGCGGCCTGGAGCCGCAGAAGCCCTATTCCGGCAAGCTGGCGTTGCGCACGACGCCTGAAATCCATGCCTTGCTGAGCAAGGCGGCGGCGAGCGACGGCAAGTCGGTCAACCAGTGGATTTCCGACACGCTCGCCGAGGTCGCGCGCAAGAGAGTCGACGAAGCCACGACCAAGGTCACGGTGGCGTCGCACTAGGCCCCCTCCGCCATCATCTCGCGGCCGATCAGCCAGCGGCGGATTTCGCTGGTGCCGGCGCCGATCTCGTAGAGCTTGGCGTCGCGCAGCAGGCGGCCGGTCGGATAGTCGTTGATGTAGCCGTTGCCGCCGAGGATCTGGATGGCGTCGAGCGCAACCAGGGTCGCTTTCTCCGCCGCGTAGAGGATGCAGCCGGCCGCGTCCTTGCGCGTCGTCTCCCTGCGGTCGCAGGCGGCCGCGACGGCGTAGACGTAGGCGCGGCAGGCGTTCATGGTCGTGTACATGTCGGCGAGCTTGCCCTGGACGAGTTGGAACGAGCCGATCGGCTGGCCGAACTGCCGGCGCTCATGGCTGTAGGGCACGGCGACGTCCATCGCCGCCGCCATGATGCCCAGCGGTCCGCCGGAGAGCACGACGCGCTCGTAATCGAGGCCGGACATCAGCACCTCGACGCCGCGCCCTTCCTCGCCCAGCACGTTCTCGAACGGCACCTCGACGTCCTCGAACACCAGCTCGCCGGTGTTGGAGCCGCGCATGCCGAGCTTGTCGAGCTTCTGCGCCACGGAGAAGCCCGCCATCTCGCGCTCGATCAGGAAGGCCGTCATGCCGCGCGAATGGCGCTCCGGGTCGGTCTTGGCGTAGACCACGAGCGTGCCGGCGTCGGGGCCGTTGGTGATCCACATCTTGGAGCCGTTGAGCACGTAGCGGTCGTTCCTCTTCTCCGCGCGCAGGCGCATCGAGACCACGTCCGACCCCGCGCCGGGCTCCGACATGGCGAGCGCGCCGACCGTGGTGCCGGCGCACAGGCCGGGCAGGTACTTTTCCTTCTGCTCCGGCGTGCCCCAGCGGCTGATCTGGTTGACGCAGAGATTGGAATGGGCGCCGTAGGAGAGGCCGACCGAGGCCGAGGCCCGCGAGATCTCCTCCATGGCCACGGCATGGGCGAGATAGCCCATGCCGGTGCCGCCATAGTCCGGGTCGGCGGTCACGCCGAGCAGGCCGAGCGCGCCCATCTCCTCCCACAGATGGGCGGGAAAGTCGTTGTCGCGGTCGATGTCGGCGGCGATGGGGGCGATACGGTCCTGCGCGAAGCGGCGCACGGTGTCGCGCAGCGCGTCTATCTCCTCACCAAGCCCGAAGCTCATTGCGTGATCGTACATGGACATCCTCCCTGTCTTTGCGCGCGCCTACGAGGCGCATCGTCAATTCGTGATAGGTATCGGCCAGCTCGCTGACGGAAAGACGCTCGTCGGGACGGAACCAGACGATGACGCCGGTGGTCATCTGGATGATCGCCATCGCCGTCAGCGGCACGTCGTCCACGGCGAAGCTGCCGGCATCGGCACCCTCGCGCAGGATGCGGCGCAGCTCCTTCTCGTAGGCGGTGCGCAGGCGCAGGACCGCGCTCAGCCTGTCGTGGGAGAGCGAACGCAGCTCCATGTTGTTGACATGGGTCGAATGCCGCCGCCCGACATGGAAGGCGATGTGGTTGCGCACGAAGGCGGCGAGCTGGAGCGCCGGCTCCGGCGTCGCCGGGCGCGCGTCCTCCCAGCTCCGGAGCAGCGCCTCCATATGCTCGGTCATCAGCGAGAACAGCAGCTCTTCCTTGGTCGGGAAGTAGCGGTAAAGGGCGGCCGCCTGCACGCCGACCTCGGCCGCGAGCTGGCGCATCGACACCGCCTCGTAGCCGTAGCGGGCGATGAGATCGACCGCCGCCTCGCGGATCGCGATCTGCGTCTTCTCTCCGTCCGAGCCTGCGGTGCGCGCCATGTTTCCTCCCTTGCCGAAAATAATAAAACGAACGTTCAATTAATTCAAGGGGGCGAGACGCGAAACGCAATCATGCTCGCGGACGGCTCGGGAAGCCAGGGAAGCCGGAGTCCATTCATCAGGGGGAAGGGGCTGTGCCGCCCGTCTCTTCTGCTGATTCTCTCGCCCGTGCGAATGGCTGACCTTTACTGAAGCAATGTGCCGTTCTTTTCGGCAGCGACTGCCCTCATCGTGTGCTGCAAAGGTGGCGTGCTTTCGAGTTGGGCTGAATACTGACACATTTCTGCAACGGTGCCGTCGCATTTCTTTTCCTCCGTCGGCCAGCGCTTTGAATTCCGTTGCTAAAACCGCGGCGGTGAATCACTGTCGAATCAAGAGGGCGAGGCGGTTCCCGCAAAAGGCCGCCCGTCATTCCGGGGATTACGAAGCTCTATTCGTTCGAGGGGTCCATGAAGCTTATCCGCACTGCCGCCTTCCTTGCGGCCGCCACCATCCTGTCCTCCACCGCCTATGCCGCCGACGAGGTCTACACGCAGGAAGAAATTTCGTCGAAGTTCGACGTTGCCTTCGGCGCCACCGTCACCTCCCGCTACATCTCGCGCGGTGTCGACCAGTCCGACGGTCCGGCCTTCCAGGCCTATATCGAGCCGTCCTACGGCATCTTCTACGCCGGCATCTGGACCTCGACGGTCGATCTGGCCCCGGGCGATCCCAACAATTGGGAATTCGACTTCTATGTCGGCGTCCGGCCGGAGTTCGGCAATCTCGCCCTCGATTTCGGCTATGTCCGCTACGTCTACGACGACAGCGGCGATTGCTGCGGCGAGTTCTACGGCAAGGCGACCTACACCTTCACCGAGCAGTTCTCCGCCGGCGGCGAACTCTATTTCGATCCCGAGGGCGACACCGTCTACGGCGTCGCCAACGCGGCGGTCGTGCTGCCTTACGACGTGACGCTCTCGGCCGCCGTCGGCACCTGGCTCGACGACAGCAGCGACGACGTCGACTGGAACATCGGCCTGTCCTACACCATCAACGACATCTTCACGATCGACGGCCGCTACCACGACTCCGACAACGACGCCAATCACGGCCGGTTCGTCCTGAGCCTCTCGGTCGACACCTCGTGGTCGGCCCTGCGCCGCAACTGAGCGGATACGCATCCCCGGTTTGACGAAAGGCCCGGCGGCTCCCCGCCGGGCCTTTGCCGTTTTGCGGTCGCTCCGACGGTCTGCTAGAGCGTCTCCGCCCGCAGCCGGAGGAAAGACCCATGAGCGACCAGCCGAGGCGCGCCGACATCACGCTCGCCGACTGGCGGCTCCATCCCAACAGCCGCTACAGCTTTCAGCGCGTGTCCGAATTCGTGCCGGTGGCGATCATGGCCTGGCCCGCCGGGCCGGAAGAGCCGTCGCCCGGACCCGGCTTGCTCGCGGACATGGCGCTCGCAGACCGCGATGGCGGCGAAATCGGCGCGCTCGCCCACATGCGGCGCTCCCATACCGATCATGTCGTGGTGATGCGCGATGGCGCGGTGGTTGCCGAGTGGCTGGCCGAAACCGCCGATCCCGACCGGCCGCATGTCGTGTTCTCGATCTCCAAATCCGTCACCGGCCTTCTCGCCGGCATCGCGGCGGGCGAGGGCAGGCTGGACCCGGACGCGCCGGTCTCGGCCTATGTGCCCTCGATGACCGGCTCGACCTACGGCGCCGCCCGCGTGCGCGACCTGCTCGACATGACGGTCGATCTCGACTTCGACGAGGAATATCTCGACGCTGGCGGCGCGTTCGACCGCTACCGCCGCGCCATGCTGTGGAACCCGGAGCGCCCCGATTCCGTACCCGAGACGATGGAGGGGTTCCTGGCGACGCTCGGCGGCAGGGGAGAAGGCCACGGCCGCCGCTTCTACTACGCCTCGCCCAACACCGACCTGCTCGGCCTCGTGGTCGAGCGCGCGGCGGGCCGGCGCTACCATCGCTATCTCGCCGAGAGGCTGTGGCGGCCGATGGGCGCACGGGGTGCCGCCTATGTCACCGTCGACCGCGTCGGCACGGCGCGGGCGGCGGGCGGCGTGTGCATGACCACCCGCGACCTCGCCCGCCTCGGCCAGCTCGTCCTCGACGGCGGCCGCAACCGCGACGGCGTTCAGGTGGTGCCGCAAGGCTGGATCGAGGACATGCGTTCCAACGGCGACCGGCAGGCCTGGGTGGAGGGCAATTTCGCCGACATGTTCGCCAATGGTCGCTACCGCTCCTGCTGGTACGATGTCGGCGACGGCCGCGGCACTATTGCCGCGGTGGGCATCCACGGCCAGTGGCTGTGGGTCGATCCGGCAAGCTGCGTGGTCATCGCCAAGACCGCCGCGCGGCCCGATCCGAGCGACGACGCCGCCACCGCGCTCGAGATCCTCATGCTCGGCCAGATCGCATCGTCGTGCGGCACGCCGTAGGCTGCCGCCTGCGACCCTCGCCCGGAAGCGGCGAAACGCTCCATCCTCTTGTTTCCGCGTGTTTCAAGACGGATAACCGCTTCACACCCTTGCCGGAATTGCTCTAATGCAATCCGCCATCACAACGAGAGCCTGCCAGACCATGACCGCGCGTCCAGCCCTCACGCCCCTTGCCGCCTCGCTGCCGGCGACCGTTCCCTTCGTCGGCCCGGAGGCGCTGGAGCGCACGCGCGGCAAGGCGTTCCGCGCCCGCATCGGCGCCAACGAGAACGGCTTCGGCCCGTCGCCGAAGGCGGTCGCCGCGATGCAGGCCGCGGCCGCCGAGGTGTGGAAGTACGGCGACCCCGAGAACCACGAGCTGAAGCAGGCGCTGGCCGCCGAGCTCGGCGTCTCGGCCGGCAACGTCGCCGTCGGCGGCGGCATCGACGGCCTGCTCGGCCTGATCGTTCGCCTCTACATCGAGCCGGGCCAGCCGGTCGTCACCTCGCTCGGCGGCTACCCGACCTTCAACTATCACGTCGCCGGCTTCGGCGGCCGTCTCGTCACCGTCCCCTATCGTCAGGACCGCGAGGATCTCGACGGCCTGCTGGCCGCCGTGCGCCGCGAGAATGCGCCGCTCCTCTACGTCGCCAACCCCGACAACCCGATGGGCACGTGGTGGGAGGCGAGCGAGATCACGCGCCTGATCGAGGAACTGCCCGAGACCACGCTGCTCGTCCTCGACGAGGCCTATGGCGAGACCGCGCCGGCCTCGGCCATTCCGCCGCTCGACGTGTCGCGGCCGAACGTGCTGCGCATGCGCACCTTCTCCAAGGCGCACGGCCTTGCCGGCATGCGCTGCGGCTATGCCGTCGGCGAGGAGGAGGCGATCCGCGCCTTCGACAAGGTGCGCAACCATTTCGGCATGTCGCGCCTCGCCCATGTCGCTGCGCTGGCCGCGCTCGCCGACAGGGAGCACCTTGCGCGCGTCGTCGCCGACGTTGCCACCAGCCGCGACCGCATCGCCGCCGTCGCCGCCGCGAACGGGCTCGCCACGGTGCCGTCTGCCACCAATTTCGTCGCCGTCGATTGCGGCCGTGACGGCGCCTTCGCGCTGGCCGTCCTGCAGGGGCTGATCGAGCGCGACGTTTTCGTGCGCAAGCCGGCGGCGCCGGTCCTCGACCGCTGCATCCGCGTCAGTGTCGGGCCGGCGGCCGAGATGGACCTGTTCGAGGAGATGCTGCCGCAGGCGCTGGCCGCCGCGCGGGCGGGTGCCTGAGGGCAGGTGCTCCCGGCTTCCCGAAAAGGGCGACGGAAGGCACAGCCGCTGAGATAATCCTGCAACACTGGCTAACGATGCTGTCGCACACAATGGCAAAGCCGGAGGAAGAAAGCATGCGGGAGGCGATGGCGCATTATGACGACACGGCGGTGGATATGCTGTCGGCCCGCGACCTTGCCGCCGCCGTCCCCGACCCGATCGTCGTCTTCGACAGCAGGGGCACGGTGCGCTACGCCAACGAGGCCGCCGTCGCCGCGTTCGGCCGCATTCCGCAGGGCACGGTGCTCGCCCACCGCTTCCGCACGCCCGACATGCAGCGGCTCGTCAACACGCTGCTGAGGGAAGGGCGGGCCGGCGCCATCGACTATGCCGAGCGGGTGCCGATCGAGCGGGCGTTCCGCATCTCGGCCATGCCGGTCGGCGCCGGCCTCGGCCTGTTCATGGTGCACTTCAAGGACCAGAGCGAGACCCGCCGCATCGACCGCATGCGCGCCGACTTCATCGCCAATGCCAGCCACGAGCTGCGAACGCCGCTCGCTTCCATTTCCGGCTTCATCGAGACCCTGCGCGGCCCGGCCCGCAACGACGAGAAGGCCCGCGACAGCTTCCTCCAGATCATGCAGACCCAGACGGCGCGCATGGCGCGCCTGATCGACGACCTTCTCACCCTGTCGCGCATCGAGATGAAGCCGCATCTGCCGTCGCGGGAGAACATCGACCTCGGGGAGACGGTGGCCGGCGTCATCGATTCGCTCCGCCATCTTGCCGCCGAATACGGCGTCGTCGTCGCCTTCGAGCGGCCGCCGCAGCCCGTCCTCGTCTCCGGCAACCGCGACGAGCTGATCCAGGTGTTCGTCAACCTGCTCGAGAACGCCTGCAAATACGGCCAGTCGGGCGGCCGCGTCGACGTCTCCGTCGCGCCTGCCGAAGGCGGGCCGGCGCCGGAGATCGCCGTCACCTTCCGCGACTACGGCCCCGGCATCGCCGAGGAGCACATTCCGCGAATCACCGAGCGTTTCTACCGCATCGATGCCGAGAAGAGTCGGGTGAAGAACGGCACCGGCCTCGGCCTCGCCATCGTCAAGCACATCCTCACCCGCCACGAGGGCAGGCTTGTCGTGCGCTCGAAGCCGGGCGAGGGCGCCTCCTTCGTCGTCTACCTGCCCGCCGCGTAGGGATGGCGCGTTGCCGCAGTTTCTTTTTCCTGTCATGCAAGTGACCTATGTTATCCTGATCGAAACTGCTTCGGGCCTCCTTCACCCATGAACTCCCGGCACATCGTTCGCGCCTATGACGAGGAACTGGCGGCACTCGGAAACCGCATCGCGGCGATGGGCGGCCATGCCGAGCGCATGGTGGACGAGTCCGTGGCCGCCCTCATCAACGGCGACACGGCGCTCGCCCGCAAGGTCATCGCCGACGATGCCGTTCTCGACGAGGGCGAGCGCTGGATCGACGACTACGCCATCCTGCTGATCGCGCGGCGCCAGCCCATGGCCGACGACCTGCGCGAGATCGTCGGCGCGATCCGCATCTCCTCCGACCTCGAGCGCGTCGGCGATCTCGGCAAGAACATCGCCAAGCGCGTGGTCTCGATTGCCGAGACGCGTCAGCCGGTGCAGCTCTTCCGCGGCCTCGAAGCGCTGGCGACGCTGACGCTGACGCAGCTGAAGCAGGTGCTCGACATCTATGCGTCGCGCACGGTCAGCGCGATCTCCTTCATGCGCGAGCGCGACGGCGAGATCGACGCCATGTATACGTCGCTGTTCCGCGAGCTCCTCACCTATATGATGGAGGACCCGCGCAACATCTCGCCCTGCACCCATCTCCTGTTCTGCGCCAAGAACATCGAGCGCATCGGCGACCACGCCACCAACATCGCCGAGACCGTCTACCACATGGTCACCGGCGAGCAGCTTCCCCTCGAACGTCCGAAGGACGACAAGACCCACCGCGTGACCCTGCCTGCCCAGTGACCGGGGAAGTGGCGCGGAGGCACCATCCGGAAATGGGTGGCGGTTTCGGGCGCGAGCCTGCGCTTGGGAACAGGCGCATGGGTGCGGGGTGACACCTGACGACATTTCTCCGGCGGGAGATGAATTCGGATCGACCCGCGCCACCGCCGTCATCCCGGCCAAGGCCGCGTAGCGGCCGCCGAGCCGGGACCCATTGGTCGCAACATCGTCGAGCACGGCCGGGTCCTTGCGCTTTCGCGTGTCCGCGCCGTTGCATGAACCCGCCACCCGGCCGCGCCGCTCAATGGGTCCCGGCTCTCGCTCCGCTCGGCCGGGATGACGCGGTGGGGATGCCGCACTTCTCCGGGGACCCGGAAAACGCCTCGATTTTCAGAGTCGGTGACGCCGCAAGCGCGAGCTGTCGGCCGCAACCCGTCTCGTTTCGGATGTCCCCGTGCCCCGAGCCCGACGGTTCCACCCGAATGACGGGCCAGGCGGCCCGCCGCGGTCAGCGGAGGCGGCGGCGTTCCGAGGCCGGCTGATAGGCGAGCTTCGAGTGGTAGCCGCAGTAGGGACCGTTCTCGCCGGCCTCGTTGCCGCAGAAGCTGAAGTCCTCGGCCAGCGGGTCGCCGTTCGGCCACTTGCAGGTGCGCTCGGTGAGCTGGATCAGGCTCAGCCGGCGCGAGATCGGCACCACCACGTCCTCGGCCGGGCGCAGCACCTGCCGCGCCACCGGCTCGGCGTCGAACTGCACGGCGAGCGCGGTCGCGCCGACGCTCGTGGTCACGCTGCGCGTCGGACGGCTCGCGGACTTCGCCGTGGCGCCGGAGGACGCCTTCTTGGCGCGCGGCTGCGCCGCCGATGCGCGGCCGCGCCCCGACAGCTTCAGGCGATGCACCTTGCCGATCACAGCATTGCGGCTGACGCCGCCGAGCTGGTTGGCGATCTGGCTTGCGCTCAACCCTTCGGCCCACAGTTTCTTGAGCAGCTCAACGCGTTCGTCGGTCCAGTTCATGAGCACGGGCTCCTGCCAGTCGCGTGCGCCGAATCCGAATCCATTCTCGTCCGGCTGTTGCCGGCACGACACCACATATACAGGGGTGATTGGTTCCGCCGCACGAAATCTAGATATTTCTTGGTCGCAAGGTACATTATGGGCTGACTCGGTGACAAGAGTCGGCCGCCCGCTCGGAATCGGATTTTTCGGTTTTCCCCAACTTGGGCGTGCGGATGCGGGCTATCTGCCGGTCGCGCCTCGTGCGGCGCGGGCGTAGGATGACGTTTCATTTGACACAAATGGCTGGAAAGTCGATATAGGTTGGCCTCCGCCGCCCTTTGGGCGGCTTTTTTGATTGTTCGTGACGAGCCACGATCGGAGAGGCATGTAATGAGCGGTTCGGCGCTTTACGAGACCTTTGCCCGTGCGCCCCTGGCGTTCGAGCGGGGAGAGGGAAGCTGGCTGGTGACGGAGACCGGCGAGCGATATCTCGACTTCGCGGCCGGCATCGCCGTCAACTCGCTCGGCCACTGCCACCCGCATCTCGTCGCCGCGCTCACCGAGCAGGCCAACAGGCTGTGGCACGTCTCCAACCTCTACCAGATCCCCGGCCAGTCGCGGCTTGCCGAGCGTCTGGCCGAGGCGAGCTTCGCCGACCGCGTCTTCTTCACCAATTCGGGCGCCGAGGCGCTGGAATGCGCGATCAAGACGGCGCGCCGCTACCATTACGTCAACGGCCGGCCCGAGCGCTTCCGCACCATCACCTTCGAGGGCGCCTTCCACGGCCGCACGTTGGCGACCATCGCCGCCGGCGGCCAGCAGAAATATCTCGAGGGCTTCGGCCCCAAGGTGGACGGCTTCGACCAGGTGCCGTTCGGCGACATCGAGGCGGTGGAGAAGGCGATCGGCCCCGAGACGGCCGCCATCCTGATCGAGCCGGTGCAGGGCGAGGGCGGCATCCGCTTCGTCCCCGCGCCCTTCATCGAGAAGCTGCGCGCGCTCGCCGACAGGCACGGCCTGCTCCTGATCCTCGACGAGGTGCAGTCGGGCGTCGGCCGCACCGGCAAGCTCTTCGCCTATGAGTGGGCCGGCGTCGAACCCGACATCATGGCCATCGCCAAGGGCATCGGCGGCGGCTTCCCGCTCGGCGCGTGCCTCGCCACGGAGAAGGCCGCGGCCGGCATGACCCCCGGCGTCCACGGCACCACATTCGGCGGCAACCCGCTGGCCATGGCGGTCGGCAACGCCGTGCTCGACGTGGTGCTGGAGGAGGGCTTCCTCCAGTCCGTGCAGGACCGCGCGCTGGTCGCGCGCCAGGCGCTCGCCTCGGTGGTGGACGAGTTCCCGCAGGTGTTCGAGGAGGTGCGCGGCACGGGGCTGTTCCTCGGCCTGAAGTGCCGCGTGGCCAACACCGCGGTCGCCGCTGCGCTGCGCGACGCCAAGCTGCTCTCCGTGCCGGCCGGCGACAACGTCGTGCGCCTGCTGCCGCCGCTCACCGTCAGCGACGAGGAAATCCGCGAGGCGGTGGAGCGCATCCGCAGCGCGGCCGCCGCCCTTGCCTCGTCCACGCTCGAAAAGGCTGCGTCATGAGCGGCATGTTCCGGCATTTCCTCGACCTTTCGGCCGTCTCCCCGGCCGACCTGCGCACGATCCTCGACGACGCCCGCGCGCGAAAGCACCGGCTGAAGTCCGGCAATGCCGAGAAGCCGCTCGCCGGCAAGGTCCTGGCGATGATCTTCGAGAAGCCGTCCACGCGCACCCGCGTCTCCTTCGACGTCGGCATGCGCCAGCTCGGCGGCGAGACCGTGATGCTGACCGGCGCCGAGATGCAGCTCGGCCGCTCCGAGACCATCGCCGACACCGCGAAGGTGCTGTCGCGCTACGTCGACGCCATCATGATCCGCACCACCGAGCACGGCCGGCTGCTGGAGTTGGCCGAGCACGCGACCGTGCCGGTCATCAACGGCCTGACCGACGACACCCATCCCTGCCAGATCATGGCCGACGTCATGACCTACGAGGAGCATCGCGGCCCGGTGAAGGACCGGCTGTTCGCCTGGACCGGCGACGGCAACAACGTGCTCCACTCGCTGATGGAAGCCTCCGCCCGCTTCGATTTCCGGCTGAACATCGCCGTCCCCGAGGGCAGCGAACCTTCCCGCAAGATGCTGGACTGGTCGCTGGCCCATGGCGGCCGCGTCGCCGTCATGCGCTCGCCGCAGGAGGCGGTGAAGGATGCCGATTGCGTCGTCACCGACACCTGGGTCTCGATGGGGCAGGAGCACCGCGCCCGCGGCCACAACGTGTTCGCGCCCTATCAGGTCAACGAGGAGTTGATGGCGCACGCGAAATCCGACGCGCTCTTCATGCACTGCCTGCCCGCCCATCGCGGCGAGGAGGTGACCGACGAGGTGATCGACGGCCCGCATTCGGTGGTGTTCGACGAGGCGGAGAACCGCCTGCACGCGCAGAAGGCGGTGCTCGCCTGGTGCCTCGGCGCTTGATTGCGGCCGGGCCGGTGCCTATGTATCGGTCTCGCCCATTCATCTCAGGTGTCTGAGGGCCGCATCGTCGCCCGGCGACGTCGGCGTTCGCGCATTCATGGACAGGATTCTTCAAGTGGCTGAGACGGAAATCAGGCTCGGCGAATTCGGCTTTGCCGGCGACGACCATGTGGTGCCTTTCGAGGTGGCCGCGCTCGACGTGCGCGGCCGCGCGGTGCAGCTCGGCCCCGTGCTCGACGCCATCCTGCCGCGCCACGACTATCCCGAGCCGGTGGCGAACCTGCTCGCCGAGGCCATCGTGCTGACCGTCCTCCTCGGCACGACGCTCAAGTTTCAGGGCAAGTTCATCGTCCAGACGCGGACCGACGGCCCCGTCGACCTCCTGGTCGCCGATTTCTCGACGCCGCGCTCGCTGCGGGCCTATGCCCGGTTCGACCGGGAGCGGCTCGATGCCGCCGTGGCCGCCGGCCGCACCTCGCCGGCCGAGCTGCTCGGCACCGGCGTCTTGGCGCTCACCGTCGATCAGGGCGCCTACATGCAGCGCTATCAGGGCATCGTCCAGCTCGACGGCGCGTCGCTGGAGGAGGTCGCGCGCACCTATTTCCGCCAGTCGGAGCAGATACCGACCGACGTGCGGCTGGCCGTCACCCGCCAGATCGTGCCCGGCGCCGACGGCCCGGTCGCGCATTGGCGCGCCGGGGGCCTCCTCGCCCAGTTCCTGCCGGCCGCGCCCGAGCGCATGCGCCAGCCCGACCTGCCGGGCGGCGACGGTCCCCTTGGCGAAGACGGGGAGGACGACGCCCCCGACCCGACCGACGACGTCTGGACCGAGGTGCGGTCGCTGCTCGCGACCATCTCGCCGGACGAGCTGTTCGATCCGACCGTCAGCTCGGAACGGCTGCTCTATCGCCTCTTCCACGAGCACGGCGTGCGCGTCTTCGAGGGCGTCGGGGTCATCGACGACTGCTCGTGCTCGGCCGAGAAGATCCGCTCGATCCTCGGCAGCTTCACGGCCGAGGAGATCGCCGAGAGCACCGAGAACGGCGTCATCCGCGTGACCTGCGAGTTCTGCTCCAAGCGCTACGAGTTCGACCCGGCCGAATTTGTCGCGGCGCAGTAGCCGCCTGCGTCCTTGAACCCCCGGGCGACAGGGTGCAAGGTGGCACCATGGCGCGGCGGGGGCAGACAAGGAGCATTTCATGCGCGTTCCCGCGTTGACGACGGGCGTCCTTGCGCTAGCCTTTGCATCGACGGCCCCGGCGGCGGAGGTGGCGATCTCCATCTCCATTCCCGTCACCGCTGCGACGAGCGTCGATTCCACCAGCGCCGCCTACGATTGCGAGGGGCGCACGGTCACGGCGACCTATGTCAATGCCGGGACGGTGTCTCTCGCCGTGCTGGAGATCGACGGCGAGACGGTCGTCGCCTCGAACGTCGTCGCCGCCTCCGGCGCCCGCTATGCCGGCGGGCGCTACGTCTGGTGGACGAAGGGCGATGAGGCGGACCTCTACGACCTGATGCAGGGCGGCGAGGACACGCCGGCTGCACGCTGTGCAGCCGCAGGGTAAACGGCCGGTGCGGGCCGGAGGCGAGGCATGGTTAACGCCGCGCGCAAGCACTCGTAAACCCGTTCGCCGCATGCTCGGATCGCCTTTCCGGGTGGCGCGGGGCGCATATCGGAACGTCATGGCGTACAGGTTGTTCTTCATCGTCGCGGCCTTCGCGGCCTTTGCCTGGGGCTTCGCCGCCCTTGTCGAGCACAGCGGCCGCACGGTCCGCCCGGACAATGCCAGGCTCGCCTGCACCGACTGGCCGGGCGACGGCTGCACGCGGCAGTCGATCCGCTGAGCCCGCTTCCGCGCAGCCTTAATGAATAGTCAACGCATCGCGTGCACCATCCGGCGAACGGGGAGTGGGTTTGCGGGCCGATCCGATGCCGGACACATTTGCGACGCGCGCCGAGATGCGCGAGGAAACGGCCGAAGCCGTCTGCGAGATAGCGATCTGCATCGCCCAGGCGATTCACGAGATCGACCCGCAGGCGCATCGCCGCATGAACTTCAACGCCGGCAAGGCCTACAACCGCCTGATCGCCGAACGGCGGACGCTTGCCGCCGACATCCTCTACCGCTTCGGACGGGCGCTGATGGACAACGACCTGTTCCCAGAAGGGGAGGACGACGCCTCGTCCGCGCCCGACGGCGAGTAGGGCCTTCAGTTCACCGACCGCTCGCCGTCCGGCAGGTCGAGCGAAAAGGCGGGAATGTCGATCTCGAAGAAATCGTCCTCGCCGCTCCTGACCGTATAGCTGCCGACCATGAAGCCCGACGGCGTGCGCAGCGGGCAGCCCGACGTATAC
>JACZJD010000422.1 GCA_014860725.1 Aquamicrobium sp. | reverse complement strand
GCCTCGGCGGCGCGCAAGCAGCGCTCGCGCAGCACGCCGCAATGGGCGAGCATCAGCGAGAAGGCGGCGTCGTTGCAGATCGCGCCGATGTCGCCGAGATGGTTCGCCAGCCGCTCCAGCTCGGCCATCAGCGCCCGCAGATGATGCGCCCGTGCCGGAGCTTCGACGCCCAGCGCCGCCTCCGCCGCGCGCGCGAAGGCGAGCGCATAGGCGACCGTGCTGTCGCCGCTGACATGACCGGCAAGGCGAGCCGCATGCGGGAGCGCCGCTCCCTTCATCAGCCCCTCGATGCCCTTGTGGGTGTAGCCGAGCCGGGCTTCCAGCCGCACCACGGTCTCGCCGCAGACCGTGAAGCGGAAATGGCCGGGCTCGATCACCCCGGCATGGACCGGCCCGACCGGGATCACGTGCAGCCCCTCGCCCTCGACCGGCAGGAACTCGTAGTCGTCGCCTCCGGTGGATGACGGCTCACGCTTGCCCAGCGGGTGACGCACGGGCCAGCGGCCATGGTCGAGCCACGGCCGCAGGTCCGGCGCGTCCTGCGGCACGAGGCCGAAAAGGTCGCGCACTGTGCGCTCCAGCCGGATCGCCGGCGCATGCAGCCGCCCGACCGACGGGAACGTCCCGTCCGGACAGACGAGCGACAGCACCGCGAGAGTGTCCCGCTCGCCGTCGGCATAGGCCGCCATGTGCACGGCGTCGTCGTCGCCCCACAGGCCGGCGAGCGTCAGACGCCCGGCCGAGAGCGCCGACATCGCGTCGAGCCAGCCGTCGCGGGTGACGTCGAGGCGCGGCGCGCCGCGGTGCCGCTCGATCCGCCTGCCCGCAATGCCCTGCCAGATGTCCGCCATCGCCACCCTCCCCGCTCAGCCGAGAAGCCCGGCGACGTTGCGGAACCAGCCGACGAGCGGCGCCGGAAGGTAGAGGCCGGCGACGAGCACCAGCGCCAGATGCGCATGGATCGGCAGGTACGACACCCAGCCGGGCGCGGTGCCGGCCGGGGAATTCCCGGACGGCTCGCCGAAGGCCATGGCGGTCGTGCGCATCATCAGCGCGCCGAAGGCCGTCAGCAGCCCCAGCACCAGCGGCACGGCGAGCAGAGGCTCCACGGCGAAGGTCGAGGACACGATCAGGAACTCGCTCATGAACACGCCCAGCGGCGGCAGGCCGGCGATCGCCGCCACGCCGACGAGGAAGGCCCAGCCGAGGCCGGGATGCGTGACGGTGAGGCCGGAGATGTCGGCCATCTTCTGCGTGCCCTTGATCTGGGCGACGTGGCCGACCGCGTAGAAGATCGCCGACTTGGTCAGACTGTGCATCACCATGTGCAGCAGCCCGGCGAAGTTGGCCAGCGGCCCGCCCATGCCGAAGGCGAAGACGATGATGCCCATATGCTCGATCGAGGAATAGGCGAACATGCGTTTGATGTCGCGGCGGCGGTAGAGCATGAAGGCGGCGAAGACGAGCGAGACGAGCCCCATGCCGATCATCAGCGGGCCGGGCGCGAGTGCCGCGGGATTGGCGGCGAGCAGGATCTTGAAGCGCAGCACCGCATAGAGCGCGACGTTGAGCAGCAGCCCCGACAGCACGGCCGAGATCGGCGTCGGGCCCTCGGCATGGGCGTCGGGCAGCCAGGCATGCAGCGGCGCGAGCCCCACCT
>JACZJD010000421.1 GCA_014860725.1 Aquamicrobium sp. | reverse complement strand
CCGGTGCCCTGCAGCATGATGGCGCGCGCCATGTCAGGCCTCCCGCGCCACGGCGCCGGTCACGGTCGATTTCTGCGCCAGCGGCCCGCCGCGCCACAGATAGAGCGCCAGCAGCGGCTCGGAACCGGTGCGCATGGCGTGGCTGACGTTCGACGGATGGTGGATCGTCTCGCCCGCCGCGCGCGCCACGAAGGCGCCGTCCCCCTTGCGCCATTCGGTCGCCGGCGTCAGCGGGATGTAAATCTCCTCGGCGACGTGATGGTGGTCGGGATAAGTCACGCCCGGCCCGAGCAGCAGGAACCCGGCGGCGACGGTATCGCTCGCGAAGTGGCCGCGCGTGCCGGTGAGTTCGGTCCAGCCATAGCGGTCGAGGAAGTCGCGGCCGAAATCGGCTTCCGTATAGGTCTGCGCCCAGCGCAGCGCGCCGGCATGCTCCGCAAGGAACGCGGCCAGCGCCTCCGCCCCGCCGCCGGTGATCGCCGCCGCGCGCGGCAGGTACGTCAGACACGGCAGCGATGACGGCGCCAATCTTCGTTCGACCGGGTCGGCGTCGATCGCCGCGACGAAACCGTCGACCAGCGCGCCACGCCCTTCCAGGAAGGCCCGGAAATGGCCGAACAGGTCGTGCGTGGCTGCGCTCACCGGTGGTCTCCGTTGCCCTGTTTTCGCACAACCGCTCCGCTGCCGGCCGGGTTGCGCGGCGGCATCATTGGACTAGAGTGCGCCCGACGAAAAGCCGAAAAAGATGGCCGGGAGGGCCGCCATGGACGCAATCGCCAACCAGTCCCAGTTCGAGCTCAACGAGGACCAGCGCGCCGTCCAGGCGATGGCCGAAGCCTTCGCCGCCGACCGTGTGGCGCCGAACGCGCTCGAATGGGACAGGAAGCGCCACTTCCCTGCCGACGTGATCCGCGAGACGGGTCCATTGGGATTGGGCGGCATATACGTGCGCGACGACGTCGGCGGTTCCGGCCTCGGCCGTCTCGACGCCGTGCTGATCTTCGAGGCGCTGTCGCGCGCCTGCCCGGCCTTCTCCTCCTTCATCTCCATCCACAACATGGCGGCGTGGATGATCGACACCTTTGGCTCGGACGAGCAGCGCCGCCGCTTCCTGCCGAAGCTGACCTCGATGGAATGGCTGGCGAGCTACGCGCTGACCGAGCCCGGCTCGGGCTCCGACGCCGCGGCGCTGAAGACGCGCGCCGTCAGGAGCGGCGGCAACGGCAGCGACTACGTCTTGAACGGCGCCAAGCAGTTCATCTCCGGCGCCGGCGACACCGACGTCTACGTCACCATGGTTCGCACCGGCGAGGACGGGCCGAAGGGCGTCTCGACGCTGGTCATCCCCAAGGATGCGCCCGGCCTCTCCTTCGGCGCGGTGGAGAACAAGATGGGCTGGCACATGCAGTCCACCCGCCAGGTCATCTTCGAGGACTGCAAGGTTCCGGCGGAGAACCTGCTCTCCGGCGAGGGCGCCGGCTTCCGCATCGCCATGGCCGGCCTTGACGGCGGCCGACTGAACATCGCCGCCTGCTCGCTCGGCGGAGCCCAGTCGGCGCTCGACAAGGCCCTCGCCTATGCCGGCGAGCGTTCGGCCTTCGGCCAGAAGATCAACCAGTTCCAGGCCCTGCAGTTCAAGCTGGCCGACATGGAGACCGAGCTCCAGGCGGCGCGCATGCTGCTCTACACGGCCGCCGCCAGGCTCGACCGCAAGGCGCACGACGCGTCGAAATGGTCGGCCATGGCCAAGCGCTTCGTCACCGATACCGGCTCGGCGGTGGCCAACGACGCGCTGCAGGTGTTCGGCGGCTACGGCTACCTGCACGACTACGGCGTCGAGAAGCTGGTGCGCGACCTGCGCGTCCACCAGATCCTCGAGGGTACCAACGAGATCATGCGCGTCATCGTGGCGCGGCATCTGATCGGAAGATAGGCAGTCGGCAACAGGCAGTCGGCAATCGGTCCGACTGCCGACTGCCGATTGCCGATTGCCTCAACGGAGACCAGCAATGACCACCATCGCCTTCATCGGCCTCGGCAACATGGGCAACCCCATGGCCGCCAATCTCGTCAAGGCCGGCCATGCCGTCAGCGGCTTCGACCTCGTCGCCGACAATCTGGCGACGGCAACGCAGAATGGCGTGGCGGTTGCGGCGAGTGCCGCGGCTGCGATCGAGGGCGCCGACGTGGTCATCACCATGCTGCCCGCCGGCAAGCACGTACTTTCCGTCTACGCCGATCTCGCGCCGAAGGCGAAGAAGGGGGCGCTGTTCATCGATTCCTCGACGATCGACGTCGACTCCGCGCGCAAGGCGCATGCGATTGCCGCCGAACACGGCCTGCTGTCCGTCGATGCGCCGGTCTCCGGCGGCACCGGGGGTGCGGCGGCCGGCACGCTGACCTTCATGGCCGGCGGCTCCAGGGACGCCTTCGCCCTGGCCGAACCGGTTTTGAAGCCAATGGCCGGCCGCATCGTCCACTGCGGCGACGCCGGCGCCGGACAGGCGGCGAAGATCTGCAACAACATGATCC
>JACZJD010000420.1 GCA_014860725.1 Aquamicrobium sp. | reverse complement strand
GCCGCCTGCGCCCCAAAGCCGCAAAACTTTTGACACAGTGATCCTGTTTCTGCTTTCGTCACGCCCGGACGATCAAAGCCCGCTTCGCAGACGAGACGAAGCCAATCACAAGGGAATACCCATGCGTACCGTGACAGGGATGCTCTCCGCGCTGATGATGGCCGCCAGCCTGGCGCTCTCCTCCGGCGCGGCGCTGGCCGCCGACGACGAAGGCAAGATCAAGAGCGTGGACCGCGAGGCTCTGACCATCACCCTCGACAACGGCAACACCTACAAGCTCTCCGGCGAGTTCGACGTCGAGGCGCTGGAGGAAGGCGTCGAGGTGGTGCTGGCCTACGACACGATCGGCGGCGAGAAGCTCGTCACCGACCTCGTCATCTACGAATAGACCGTTTCAGAGCCAGTCCAGCGCGCCGCCCTCGAGCCGCAGGATGCGATCCTGCGGGATGGGAAGCATGACGGCCTCGTTCGGCTCCAGGGCGCCGGCGAGGCTGAACACGGCGCGCATGACGCCGCCATGCGTGACGCAGACGGTGTCGCCCGTCACGCCTTCGAGCCACGGCCTCACCCGCCCGGAAAGCTGCGCATAGCTCTCCGCCCCCTCGCCCGGCGGCACGAACGCCCACTTGTCGGCCTGGCGGCGGGCGAAGCAGCCGGGATCGACCGCTTCCAGCTCGGCGAAGGTGTGGCCCTGCCAGTCGCCGAAATTCACCTCCACCAGCCGCGGATCGGTACGGTAGCCCGAAGGCGCGAGCCCCATGGCGGCGCGCAGCCGCTCCATGGTCTCGCGCGTCCTGCGCATCGGGCTCGCGACGAAGTCGAACGTGGCGGGGTCGGCGATCAGCCCGGCCAGGAGGTGGCCGTTCGCGCTCGCCTGCGCGCGGCCGGTGTCGTTGAGGTCGGTGTCGGCCTGGCCCTGAAGGCGGGCCTCGGCGTTCCAATCGGTCTCGCCGTGGCGGACGAAATAGACGGTCGGCCCGCTCATTACCTCGTCAGTCATTCCTTGACGGTGGTGATGTCGGGCGCGTCCACCGCCTTCATGCCGACGACGTGGTAGCCGGCATCGACGTGGTGCACCTCGCCGGTGACGCCGCGCGAGAGGTCCGAGAGCAGGTAGAGGCCGGAGCCGCCCACCTCCTCGATCGAGACGGTCTTCTTCAGCGGCGCGTTGTATTCGTTCCACTTCAGGATGTAGCGGAAATCGCCGATGCCGGAGGCGGCGAGCGTCTTGATCGGTCCGGCCGAGATGGCGTTGACGCGGATGCCCTTCGCCCCGAGATCGACGGCGAGGTAGCGCACGCTCGCCTCGAGCGCCGCCTTGGCCACGCCCATGACGTTGTAGTGCGGCATCACCTTCTCGGCGCCGTAATAGGTCAGCGTCAGCAGCGAGGCGTTGTCGGCGAGCAGCGGCTCGGCGCGCTTGGCCACCGCGGTGAAGGAATAGACCGAGATGTCCATGGTGCGCAGGAAGTTGTCGCGCGTGGTGTCGACATAGCGGCCGTCGAGCTCCTCCTTGTCGGAGAAGGCGATGGCATGGACGAGGAAGTCGAGCTTGCCCCACCTCTTCTCCAGCCCGTCGAACACGGCATCGACGCTCGCCATGTCGGTGACGTCGCAGTCGCCGGCGATGTGCGCGCCCAGCTCGGCCGCCAGCGGCTCGACGCGCTTGCGGAAGGCGTCGCCCTGATAGGTGAGGGCAAGTTCCGCGCCCTGATCGGCGCACGCCTTCGCGATGCCCCAGGCG
>JACZJD010000419.1 GCA_014860725.1 Aquamicrobium sp. | reverse complement strand
GCAAAACGCGGCGCGATGATCTCGACGCTGAGCGGCACGTCCGGCGCATGGCGGTCGATCGCGGCGGCGAAGCCGGCGAGGTCGAGGGCGCCGTCGCCGCAGGGCAGGCGGTGGAGCGTGTCCTCGGCCAGCGGACCGGCGGGCGCAGGCGCCGCATCGCTGACCTGGATGCACCTGATCTTTCCCGCAGGCACGAGCCCGAGGTCCGCGAGCGGCGTTTCGCCGCGGAAGAGATGCCAGCAGTCGACGACGAGCCCGGCATTTTCCGGAGCGAGGAAATCGAGCGCGGCGCGGATGTCCGGCACGTCGCTGAACGGGACGAACTCCAGCGCCACGGCGAGGCCGCAATCGGCGGCGCGGGCGCAGAGGCGATGGAAATGTGCCACCATCTCGTGCCGCGGGATGCCGCGGCGCTCGAAATCGGCGCCGACACTGACGAGCCGTGCGCCGATGGCCGCGGCTGCGTCGAAGGCAGCGCGCTCGGCGGCGGCGGCCGCCTCGTCGCCGGGGAGGAACCAGCCGGTGAGGAACTCGACGCCGCGCCGGCGCATGCCGTGGCGGTCGAAGAGGCCGCGGATCGCCGCGTCGCTGAGGCCTGCGGCACGCTGCTCCAGATAGTCGCGCCAGTGCAGCCAACAACCGGCATAGCCGGCCGCCCTGCAGGCGGCGAGCCTTGCCTCGAGCGGATGCCGCGCCGCGACAGGGCCGCCGGGCATGACGCCGCTCACCGTGTGGGACGAGCACATGAAGTCGCGCATGGCGCCGACACTAACGCAACGCGGGGATCGGGCCACGTCCGCCAGGACTAGGAAAGGACGCCGTCGCATTCCGCCGCGCCAGGGTTCGCGGATCGGCGATTTGCCGTAGTCCACACGGACGATGCGGCCATTTCGCCGTCACGGCCTCAATCGGCACAGCTTGTCAGGAGGAGACATCTCGATGAACCACAACAGGAACCTCGATGCCGCACGCGTCTCGCGCCGTGCCGTCGTCGGGATCGTATCGGCCGCGGTGCTGGCGCTTTCGGCCGGGACGGCGATGGCCGAGGATACGTTCAAGCTCGGCGGCATCATGTCGGTGACCGGCGGCGGCGCGTCGATCGGCCGCTCGTCGACCGAGGCGTGGAAACTCGCGGTCGAGGCCATCAACGCCAATGGCGGCATTCTCGGCAAGAAGGTCGAGTTCGTGCTCGCCGACACCATGACCGACCCGACCCACGGCGTCTCGGAAGCCCGCCGGCTGATCGAGAACGAGAAAGTGCAGGCACTGGTCGGTCCCGCCACCAGCCAGGAGACGATCCCGATCGTGGCCGTGACCAAGGACGCCAAGGTCATGCAGGTCTCGACCGCCGCGTCCTCGACGCTGACGCCGGAAGTCGGCCCCTACCACTTCTCGACGTCGGTGACCGCCGCCAACCAGATGATCCCGAACATCGACTACGCGGTCGACAAGCTCGGCATCAAGAAGATCGCCATCCTGTCCGACAATGGCGGCATGTCGAAGGCCGGCGTCGCCGACATCACCGCCTACATGAAGGACAAGAAGGGCATCGAGCCGGTCGGCGTTCAGGAATTCCCGTTCCGCACCGAGGACATGACGCCGCAGCTGCTGTCGCTGCGCAATGCCGGCGCCGAGGCGATCCTGTTCATCGCCTCGCTCGGCGACGACTCGCGCAAGGCGCTGGAGAACAAGCTGGACATCGGCTGGGACGTGCCGCTGCTCGCCAACCAGACGATGACCAACTACGCGGTCGGCAACGTCGCGGTGATCGGCGAGGAAGCCTTCGGCAACGTCTACTCGACGCAGTTCGTCGGCATGACCTACTGCCCGTCGGATGCGGTCGGCTCGTCGCCCTTCGCCAAGTTCGTGGCGACGGCCCGCGAGAAGGTCGCCGACCTCGACAAGATGGGCGGCGCCGCGGCGCTGACGCCTTACTACATCCAGCCGCTGATCGTCGCGGCGGCGGTCAACGGCGCCGGCTCGGCCGAGGGCGACAAGGTCAAGGCCTGGCTCGAGGGCAATTCCGACAAGGTCGAGCTGATCATCGGCCCTGTCGCCGCCAGCGACACCAACCACTTCCTGCCGGCTCCTTCCGCCATCAAGGTCGTGAAGAACGCCTACAAGGTGCGCGAGGACGGACTGGTAGAGCGCGCGGACTGCGGTTCCTGATCCACTCCCACAGCTACGTGCAACTTGTCGGCCGGGCTTCGCGCCCGGCCTTTTTGTTTTTCGGGGCATGCTGCGCCGCACACGGGCAAGCGGCTGGATTCGCGACGCTTTTTCCGACCTTTCGGGCGCTATGCTGCACCGCCGTTGACGCGGTTGATGAATTTTCGACGCCGCGTAAAAAAGAAGTTTGACGCCATGTCGAATTAGTGACAACAATGTCAATCAGACGGGTCCGCAGCCGTCCGGAACGGCCGCGGGCGACGGGAGGATGAGCCGGCGAACCCGTTGCGCCGGCCGGAAGACCAAGGTGGGAGGAACAGCCATGACGTTTCATTCGCGCTCTGTCGTCGAGTTCGGCCTCTTCTATTCCCGCATTTCCGAGAGCCTGTTGTCGGGGAGCCCGCTCGCGGCCACGCTGGAACTGGTCCGAATGCAGCTCGATGCCACGGCCGCGGCCCTCCAGATCGAGGACCGCTGGGCCGCCGGACAGCCGCAAACGTTCCTCGTCGACGAAGGCCGCGCCGTCGAGGCGCCCGCCGCGCGGCTGGCGGAAC
>JACZJD010000418.1 GCA_014860725.1 Aquamicrobium sp. | reverse complement strand
GCGCCGGCCATCGCCGCCGGCAACGCCTTCATCCTCAAGCCGTCGGAGCGCGACCCGTCCGTGCCGCTGCGCATCGCGGAGCTGTTCCTCGAGGCGGGGCTGCCGGCCGGCATCCTCAACGTCGTCAACGGCGACAAGGAGGTGGTGGACGCCATCCTCGACGATCCGGACATCAAGGCCATCGGCTTCGTCGGCTCGACGCCGATCGCGCAGTACATCTATGCCCGCGGCTGCGCCAACGGCAAGCGCGTGCAGTGCTTCGGCGGCGCCAAGAACCACCTCATCATCATGCCCGACGCCGACATGGACCAGACCGTGGACGCGCTGATCGGCGCCGGCTACGGCTCGGCCGGCGAGCGCTGCATGGCGATCTCGGTCGCCGTGCCGGTGGGCAAGGAGACGGCCGACCGGCTGGTGCAAAGGCTCGTCCCGCGCGTCGAGAGCCTCAAGGTCGGCCCCTCGACCGACTCCTCGGCAGATTTCGGCCCGCTGGTGACGAAGGAAGCGCTGGCGCGCGTCAAGGGCTATGTCGACACCGGCGTCAAGGAAGGCGCCAAGCTCGTGGTCGACGGCCGCGACTTCACCATGCAGGGCTACGAGAACGGCTACTACATGGGCGGCTGCCTGTTCGACGAGGTGACGCCGGACATGCGCATCTACAAGGAGGAGATCTTCGGTCCCGTCCTGTCGGTGGTGCGCGCGGCGACCTATGAGGACGCGATCCGCCTGCCCAACGAGCACGAATACGGCAACGGCGTCTCGATCTTCACCCGCGACGGCGACGCGGCCCGCGACTTCGCCTCGCGCGTGCAGGTCGGCATGATCGGCGTCAACGTGCCGATCCCGGTGCCGATCGCCTACTACACCTTCGGCGGCTGGAAGGCGTCGGGCTTCGGCGACCTGAACCAGCACGGCCCCGACGCCTTCCGCTTCTACACCAAGACCAAGACCGTCACCTCGCGCTGGCCGAGCGGCATCAAGGACGGCGCCGAGTTCGTCATCCCGACGATGAAGTGATCTTCTCCGGCAGGCCGGAAAGCAGGGAACGGGCGTCCGCGAGGGCGCCCGTTTCGCATGGTCCGTCCCCGGTCGCAGCGTCCGCTCGCGAAGCGGCCGGAGGCGCCCCCTGCGCCTTGAAATTGTGCGCCGCACAGAAGAAAGGACGCTGCTCGCGGGATTGTCATCGTAGGCTGCGCTCGCGACACATCGCCGGCCGACCGCGACGGGCGGGCGAAATCCCGCCTTCTTTCCGCCGCGGCGCAATTCGCCGGCCGAAACGCCCGTCGCAAGAAATCGCGGTAAAACGCTCCGTTCGCGCAAATTCTTGTGAAAGTCCGGCAACAATCCTTCATCCTGGCAAGGACATTGCATTCCGCCGGTGCTAGCTTCCGCCCCGGTCCGAGAGGGCGACAGGCGTGCGAAGACATGCCGTTGCGGCACGTTGAGGGGAAGACGGCGACCGAATTTTGCCGTTGCAATCCGGCTTCGACGTAATAGGACTAGGAGAATAACAGAAGGGGTGCGCCAGCCCGGCGACGCCCCAGGGGAGCGGCACGGGAATGGAATATTTCGTCCAGCAGCTTATCAACGGGCTGACGCTCGGCTCTATCTACGGGCTCATCGCGATCGGCTACACGATGGTGTACGGCATCATCGGCATGATCAACTTCGCCCACGGCGACATCTTCATGATCGGCTCGTTCATCGCGCTCGCGATGTTCCTGATCCTGACCACGGTCCTCGGCTTCGCCTTCCTGCCGGTCGTGCTGCTGATCGTGCTGATCGTGGCCATGCTGTTCACCTCCGCCTGGGGATGGACGGTGGAGCGGCTGGCCTACCGGCCGCTGCGCGGCTCGTTCCGCCTCGCGCCGCTGATCACCGCCATCGGCATGTCGATCCTGCTTCAGAACTTCGTGCGCGTCAGCCAGGGCGCCCGCGTCAAGCCGCTGCCGCCGCAGATCCAGGGCGGC
>JACZJD010000417.1 GCA_014860725.1 Aquamicrobium sp. | reverse complement strand
ATGGACGCGCCCGACAAGGCGACCGAGATCGTCATCGCCTTCGAGAAGGGCGACCCGGTCGCTATCGACGGCAAGCGCCTGTCGCCGGCCGCCCTGCTCGCCGCGCTCAACGATCTCGGCCGCGACAACGGCATCGGCCGCATCGACCTGGTCGAGAACCGCTTCGTCGGCATGAAGTCGCGCGGCGTCTACGAGACGCCCGGCGGCACCATCCTGTTGCAGGCGCACCGCGCCATCGAGTCGATCACGCTCGACCGCGGCGCCGCGCACCTCAAGGACGAGCTGATGCCGCGCTATGCCGAGCTCATCTACAACGGCTTCTGGTTCTCGCCCGAGCGCGAGATGCTGCAGGCGCTGATCGACAGGAGCCAGGAGGACGTCGAGGGTGAGGTGCGGCTGAAGCTCTACAAGGGCAACGTCATCGTCACCGGCCGCCGCTCGCCGAAGTCGCTCTATTCCGACGCGCTCGTCACCTTCGAGGACGACCGCGGCGCTTACGACCAGAAGGACGCCGAAGGCTTCATCCGCCTCAACGCGCTCCGGCTGCGCACGCTGGCGTCGAGGAAGCGCAACGTCTGATCGAAGGCCGCACGGCGAAACGAAAAGGGCTGCCCGAAGGCAGCCCTTTTGCTTTCGGCCTCAGGCCCGCATCACTTGTCGATCTCCCGGGCCATGATGGCGATGGCCTGCTGGTAGACCCGGGCGGCGTTCCAGCCCGCGATCGCGCCCATATTGGCCTCGTAGCTCGCACCGGGCTTCCAGCCGTGCGCCCGGAGGAAATTGGCCGTGGAGATCAGCGCCGTCTCGCGGTCGCGCAGGTTCCGGTTGCCCACGCCGTATTTCAGGACGTTGCCGGGCAGGAACTGGGTGTGGCCGATCTCGCCGTGCATGGCGCCGACCGAGCTCGCGGTGAGGGCGCCGCTGTCGACCAGCTTCAGCGCGGCGATGGCGTGCGGCTTGAAGAAGTCCGGGCGGCGGCAGTCATAGGCGAGCGTCACGATGGCCGAGATGGTGTTCTGCTTGCCCATATAGGAGCCGAAGCCCGTCTCCATGCCCCAGATGGCGAGCAGCACCCCCGGCGGCACGCCGTATTGCCGCTCGATCTGGTTGAAGAGCCCCGCATTCGACTTCTTCAGCGAGCGGCCCTTGGAAATGATCGTCGAGGCGCCGCGGCGCTGCATGAAGGATTCCACCGAGCCGCTGAACGCCTTCTTGACGGCGCGGTCGGCCTTGATGGTCGCCGAGGCGTATTGCGCGCTGGCCAGGGCCGAAAGGCCGCCCCTCTTGACGCCGGCGGCCTTCGCCTCGTTGGCGAAGTTCGTCTTCCACGTCTCGAAGCCCGCGCCGTTGTTGCCGCACGCGGCGGCCTGCGCCGCGCCGCCGGAAAGGCAGAGCGCCACAAGCGCCGCGCCGAGAATTCCGCCTTTCGAACCTGCTGCCATTCCTCTCTCCTCGTTGCCCGATTCCGCCCCTTCGGGCGGAATTCTGCCAATCGCGGGCCGCCTTGTCACCCGCCTGACGAAAGGTTGATCCGCACGGATGCCGCCTTTACCCGGTAGATAGCGCCGCGATCTTGCCGCCGTCTTACCGAAGGCGCAGTGGCGCGAGAAAATGTCGATGTCATGGCCTCGGGCGGGGCCGTGCGCCCGGCAAAGCTTGACTCCGGGCGGTTTTTCCTGTCTAGGACGCGGGAAATCAGCGACGAGTGACAACTCCGAGCCGCCGACCGGGGCGCGTCTCACGATGAAGACGACGATCCCGGAGGTCAACACCCGGCAGCGCGATGCGCCCCCGGGTGCTTTTCGGTTTTGGGGTTTTGCATCCGGGCGCTGAGCCATTACCTCTCTGGCGAGCGCAATTCGTCAGGGAACGGGAAAAGCGGATGTTTGAATCACTTCAGGAACGCCTCGGTTCCATATTGAACGGCCTTACCGGCCGCGGCGCGCTGTCGGAAGCCGACGTGTCGGCGGCGCTGCGCGAGGTGCGCCGCGCGCTGATCGAGGCCGACGTGGCGCTCGAGGTCGTCCGCTCCTTCGTCGACCGTGTGCGCGAGAAGGCCGTCGGCGCCGAGGTGCTGAAGTCGATCAAGCCCGGCCAGATGGTCGTCAAGATCGTCCATGACGAGCTGGTCGCCATGCTGGGCGCGGAAGGCCAGACCGTCGACCTGAACGCGCCGGCCCCGGTCGTCGTCATGATGGTCGGCCTCCAGGGCTCCGGCAAGACCACCACCACCGCCAAGATCGCCAAGCGGCTGACCGACCGCCAGGGCAAGAAGGTCCTGATGGCCTCGCTCGACACGCGCCGCCCGGCCGCGCAGGAGCAGCTTCGCCAGCTCGGCGAGCAGACCGGCGTCGCCACGCTGCCCGTCGTCGCCGGCCAGACCCCGGTCGAGATCGCCCGCCGCGCCGTGCAGGCGGCGAAGCTCGGCGGCCACGACGTCGTCATCCTCGACACCGCCGGCCGCACCCATATCGACGAGCCGCTGATGGCCGAGATGGCCGAGATCAAGGCCGCGTCGAACCCGCA
>JACZJD010000060.1 GCA_014860725.1 Aquamicrobium sp. | reverse complement strand
ATGCCGGTGAACGAGATCAGCGAGATGACGGAGATGACCGTGTCCTTGCGGCGCGAGCGCAGGTAGCGCCACGCCACCATGCGCTCGAAGAGCGAGAACGGCCTCGCCCCGGTCGGTCCCTCGGCCGCCGCTTCGCTCATGTTACGTTCCCGATGGCCGCGTTCCCGATGGCTGCGTTTCCGGGGGCCGCGGCCCCGATGCGGGCGGCGACCTCGCCGAGCGGCACGGTCACGCGCTCGCCGGTCCTGCGGTTCTTGATCTCGGCCTCGCCCGCATCGACGCCGCGCGGGCCGACGATCACCTGCCACGGCAGGCCGATCAGGTCGGCGGTGGCGAACTTGCCGCCGGGGCGCTGGTCCGTGTCGTCGTAGAGCACGTCGAGACCGGCCGCGCCCAGCGCCTCGTACAGCGTCTCGCAGGCGGCGTCGCAGGCCGCGTCGCCGGCTTTCATGTTGATCAGCGCGGCGTCGAACGGCGCGACGGAGGCCGGCCAGATGATGCCGTTCTCGTCGTGGCTCGCCTCGATGATCGCCGCGATCAGCCGCGTCGGGCCGATGCCGTAGGAGCCCATCGACACGAAATGGTCCTTGCCGTCGGGGCCGGCGACCTTGGCGCCCATCGGCTTCGAATACTTGTCGCCGAAATGGAAGATGTGGCCGACCTCGATGCCGCGCGCGGCAAGGCGGTTGCCTTCGGCGATCTCGCCCCATGCCGCCTCGTCGTGCATCTCCTCGGTCGCGGCGTAGGGCGTGGTCCACTCCCTGACGATGCCTGCGACGGCCGCGTCGTCGGAGAAGTCCACATCCTCGCCCGGCACCTTCAGGCCGAGGAAGTCGCGATGGCAGAACACGGCGCTCTCGCCGGTGTCGGCGAGGATGATGAACTCGTGCGAAAGGTCGCCGCCGATCGGGCCGGTGTCGGCGCGCATCGGGATCGACTTCAGGCCGACGCGCTCGAAGGTCCTGAGATAGGCGACGAACATGCGGTTGTAGGCCGCCCTCGCCCCCTCATAGTCGAGGTCGAAGGAATAGGCGTCCTTCATCAGGAACTCCCTGCTGCGCATCACGCCGAAGCGCGGCCGCACCTCGTCGCGGAACTTCCATTGAATATGGTAGAGGTTCAGCGGCAGGTCCTTGTAGGACTTCACGTAGCTGCGGAAGATGTCGGTGACCATCTCCTCGTTGGTCGGGCCGTAGAGCATGTCGCGCTCGTGGCGGTCCTTGATGCGCAGCATCTCCTTGCCGTAGTCGTCGTAGCGGCCGCTTTCGCGCCACAGCTCGGCCGACTGGATGGTCGGCATCAGGATTTCCTGCGCGCCGGCGCGGTTCTGCTCCTCGCGGATGATGCGGTTGACCTTGTCGAGGACGCGTATGCCCAGCGGCAGCCAGGAGAACGAGCCGGCCGCCTGCTGGCGGATCATGCCGGCACGCAGCATCAGCCGGTGCGAGACGATCTCGGCCTCGCGCGGGTTCTCCTTCAGGATGGGCAGAAAATAACGCGACAGACGCATGAGGATTTCCGTGAGAAGCGGGCGGAATCAATATGCCCGAGGGTCCATTTGCATGGGCTTCATAGCGATTTCGTGGCGCCTTGGAAACCCGAGCACACAGGCCGAAGACCTGACGCCGCATTGAGCAATGCTTGCCGTATTATTGTGCAATGCAGCACATCTCATGCCCTTCCGGTGCGAAATTTTTCGTGACATTGCCGCCTCGTCTGGTCTAGTGTGCCTCGCATAATCGAGAGAGTGGTGGAAAAATCCGCTCTCCTGCGCGGTCAAAGTCTTGGGAGGATGCGATCTAGGCGCGATTTTCCGCAGCCGCCGTAAGAACGGAAACAGATCGGACGCGTTCAATCTGCAAGGCTTCGGCCTTGCATTTTTTTTGTGCATCGAAAGAAATACGATCCCTTGCCGCGCGCCGGTTTCACCGCGCCGAGGGGCCGATGCGCGGTATGTCGTCGAAGGAAAAGCCGTAATAGACCGTGGCGATGTAGAACGCCGCGAAGATGATCGTGGCGACGACGGTGGTGCGGATGACCGCGCGCAGCATGTGCGGGCCGCGCGGCGCACTGGCCACCGTGCCGAGCGTGACCTCGCCGTCCTCCTCCTGGGTCCTGACGCCGAAGGGCAGCATCGCGAACAGCACCACCCACCACAGGATGAAGTAGATCGCGGCGATGGAAATCCAGCTCATCGGCGAAAACCTTTCTTTACGGGCATGACCGCGCTCCGAAGCCGGCTTCCGAATTTCACCGGCGCGGCTCCGGGATTGGTGGTCACCGTCTAGGCCTGCTCCAGCTCGACCAGCGTGCCGAAGAAATCCTTGGGATGCAGGAACAGCACCGGCTTGCCGTGGGCGCCGATCCTCGGCTCGCCGTCGCCGAGCACGCGGGCGCCTTCCGCCTTCAGCCGGTCGCGGGCGGCGGCGATGTCGTCGACCTCGTAGCAGACATGGTGCATGCCGCCGGACGGGTTCTTCTCCAGGAACGGCCGGATGGTCGAATTCTCGCCCAAGGGCTCCAGAAGCTCGATCTTGGTGTTGCCGACGTCGATGAAGACGACGGTGACGCCGTGCTCCGGCAGGGCCTGCGGCTCGGACACGCTGGCGCCCAGCGTGTCGCGGTAGAGCGCGCTGGCGGCGGCGATATCGGGCACGGCGAGCGCGACATGGTTCAGGCGTCCGAGCATGTGCAGTTCCTTTTCAGGAGTGAATAGTGAGTAGGGAATAGGGAATAGTGAAAACGGACAGCGATGGCGAGTCATGGCGCCAACCGTCGTGACAGGTGCCGTCCACTACTCCCTACTCACTCTTCGCTACTCACTCGATCTACCGCGTCACGAACACGGTGACGAGCGGCTTCTTGCCCCATGCCTCGTTGGCGGCGGCGCGCACGGCGCGGCGCACCGATTCCGCCACCAGGTCGAGGTCCTTGCGGCGCACGCGGGGAATGCTCTCGACCGCGCCGATCGCGGCGTCGAGCATCAGGTCTTCCAGAAGCGCGCCCCTGGCGTCCGCCCGGGCCGTGCCGATCGCGACGAGATCGGGATCGCCGGAGAGCTCATGACGGTCGTCGAGCACGACGTTGACTGCGACGTGGCCGACATAGCTCAGCTTGCGTCGGTCGCGCACGCCCATCTCCTCGTCGGTGCCGACGAGCCTGCCATCCTTGTAGATGCGGCCGAACGGCACCTGATCGACGATCTCGGCCGCGCCGGGGGCAAGCCGCAGCACGTCGCCGTTGCGGACATGGCCGATCTCGGGGATGCCCGAGGCCTGCCCGAGCAGCCCTTGCGCCACGAGATGCGCGGCCTCGCCATGGACGGGGACCAGGATGCGCGGCCGCACCCATTTGTACATCTGCCGAAGCTCGTTCCTGCGCGGGTGGCCGGAGACGTGGACCAGCGCGTCGCCGTCCTCGATGATCTTGATGCCCTGCTCTATCAGCAGGTTCTTGGTCTCGAGGATCGCCTTCTCGTTGCCGGGAATGACGCGCGAGGAGTAGACCACCGTGTCGCCGGGCGACAGCGCCACGCTGCGCATCTCGTCGCGAGCGAGCTTGGCGAGGGCGGCGCGCGGCTCGCCCTGGCTGCCGGTGCACAGGATGACGAGGTTCTCGCGCGGGATGAAGCCGTAATCCTCCTCGGCGACGAATTCCGGCAAGCCGTCGAGATAGCCGAGCTCGCCGGCGACGTCGATGACGCGCTTGAGCGAGGAGCCGAGCACCAGCACCTGCCGGCCGGCGTCGCGTGCGGCCTCGGCGATGGAGCGGATGCGTCCGACATTGGACGAGAAGGTGGTGACGGCGACGCGGCCGTGGGCGGCCTCGATGACGCCGCGCAGCCCTTCGGCCACGTCCTTCTCGGACGGCGAATCCCCCTCGCGCAGCGCGTTGGTGGAGTCGCAGACGAGCGCCAGCACGCCCTCGTCGCCGAACGCGCGGAACTTCGCCTCGTCGGTCAGCGGGCCGATGGCGGGCGCGGTATCGATCTTCCAGTCGCCGGTGTGGACGACGAGGCCGAGCGGCGTGCGGATGGCGAGCGACACCGGCTC
>JACZJD010000416.1 GCA_014860725.1 Aquamicrobium sp. | reverse complement strand
TATTGTTCTTCTAATCTTTCCTCGGGATCGAGAAGACTAGTCCCTTGGGATCGGGAAGACTGGGCATGGGGCGCATCTTTCTCAGTCATTCGAGCGCGGACAACGCTGCGGCGATTGCGCTGCGCGACTGGCTGGTGGCGGAGGGCTGGGACGATGTGTTCCTCGACCTCGATCCGGATCGCGGCATCGTCGCCGGCGAGCGATGGGAACGCGCGCTCAATGAGGCAGCCACCCGCTGCGAGGCGGTCGTCTTTCTGGTCAGCCGGTCGTGGCTTGCCTCGCGCTGGTGCCTGAAGGAGTTCAACCTCGCGCTCAGGCTCAACAAGCGTATCTTCGGCGTTCTCATCGAAGATATCCCGATCGCCGACCTGCCGGAGGATCTGACGGCGAGTTGGCAGGCGGTGCCGCTCGCCCGCGGCGCCGACCATGCCATGTTCCGCGTGGCGCTCCCCGATGGGAGGGAGGTGCACGTCACCTTCTCGAAGGCCGGACTGCAGTCGCTGAAGAATGGCCTGACCAAGGCGGGGCTCGACCCTCGTTTCTTCCTGTGGCCGCCGGAGGACGACCCCGACCGGCCGCCCTGGCGCGGGATGCTGCCGCTGGAAGCCGAAGATGCCGGCATCTTCTTCGGGCGCGATGCGCCGGTGATCGAGGCGCTGGACCGGCTGCGCGGACTGGCGGATGCCGCACCGCCGCGATTGCTGGTGATCCTGGGTGCTTCGGGTGCGGGAAAATCCTCGTTTCTGCGCGCCGGTCTCTTGCCGCGGCTTCAGCGTGACGATCGCAACTTCCTGACCCTGCCGGTGATCCGGCCGGAGCGGGCGGCGATCACGGGCGAGGCGGAGGGGCTGATCGCCAGCCTGGAAAGGGCATTCACCAGAGCCGGCAAGAAGAAGAGCCGGGCCGCGCTCCGCGAGGCGACGGCCAGCGCCGCCACGCTCGGGCCGCTGCTCGCAGAACTCGCCAATGCCTCGCGCCTGCCGGGGCTGGCCGATGAACCGCGGCCGGCCGCGCCTGCGGTCGTGATCGCGCTCGACCAAACCGAAGAGCTGTTCAATGCCAGCGGCGGCGAGGAAGCAGAAAACTTCCTTGCCCTGCTGGCCGATCTGCTTTGGCTCGAGGCGGTGCGGGTGATCGTGCTCGCCACCATCCGATCCGACGCCTATGAGCGCCTGCAGACGGCGCCGGCGCTGGAAGGCGTGCGCCAGTCGACGCTGTCGCTGCCCCCCATGCCGAGGGGGGCCTACCAGACGGTGATCGAGGGGCCGATCGCCCGGTTGAAGGACACCTCCCGCGCGGTGAGGATCGAGCCTGCGCTGACGGCCGCCCTGCTCGCCGACATCGAGGCGGGAGGGGGGACGGATGCGCTGCCGCTCCTGGCCTTCACGCTCGGCCGGCTTTTTGACGAGCATGGCGGCGACGGCGATCTGACGCTGGCCGAATACGAGTCGATGGGGCGCATTGCCGGCTCCGTCGAGGCGGCCGTCCAACGCGCCTTCACCCGCGCCGACGCCGACCCTGCGGTGCCGCGGGAGCGCGAGGCGCGGCTTGCGCTGCTCAGGCGTGGATTGATCCCGTGGCTGGCAGGCATCGACCCCGACACGGGGGCGCCGCGCCGGCTGAAGGCGCGGCTGTCGGATATCCCGGTCGAATCGCGGCCGCTGATCGAGCACCTGGTCGCCGAGCGGCTTTTGTCGAAGGAGCAGTCCTACCGGCCGGGCGAGGACGGCGAGGGGCTGGTCCGCGCGGACGAGGCGACGATCGAGCCCGTGCATGAAGCGCTGCTGCGGCAATGGGGTCTGCTGCGTGGCTGGCTGGACGAGGACTTCGCGAAGCTTGCCGCGTTGGAAGCCGTCCGCCGCGCGGCGCGCGACTGGGCCGCCAACGCCCGCGACGCCGCCTGGCTGGCGCATCAGGCGGGCCGTCTGGAGGATGCCGAGCGGCTCGCCGACCGGCCCGACCTGTGGGCGCAGCTGCAGGAAACGGATCGCGCCTATCTCGCGGCGGCGCGCGCCGCCGAGAACGCCCGCAGGGAGCGGGAACTGGACGAAGCGCGCAAGCTCGCCGAGGCGCAGCGCCTCGCCGCCGAGCGCCAGAAGCAGGTGGCACGGCGCACTCGCATCGGTGCGGCTGCGGCCGTCCTGCTCGCCGCGTTGGCCGGGCTGTTCGGATGGTACGGCCTCGAGCGGTCCCGCGAGGC
>JACZJD010000415.1 GCA_014860725.1 Aquamicrobium sp. | reverse complement strand
GCGCGAGATAGAGCGCGCCCGCCAGGCGGCCGCCACGGAAGCCGGCAAGACGCCGATGGCCGCTGGCCGCGTCGCGGAATGAAAGCGTCTCGGCCTCGCCGAACAGGTTTCGCGCCAAGCCTTCCCAGTCCCTCGCCGCATCGGCGAAGGCCATCTCCACCCGCCAGCCGCCCTCGCAGCGGGCAAGCGCCCAGTAGTCCGCGTCCAGACCCTCCGGCTTCTGCGCAGTGACGGCGAAGCCGAATATCGCGGCGGGAAAGCGCTCGACGCGCGCGGCCGCGCCCTTCAGCGCGGGCTGCCCGGAATGCGGATCGGCCGCGGGCGGCACCAGCATGTCCACGCGGGCCCGGGCGGCGAACTCGCCGTTCCAGTGCATCGGCGCGAAGACTACGCTCCGGGGGACACGGTCCGTCACCAGCGCGCGCAGCAGCACGTCGCCCAGCGGTGTGGACAGGCTGGCGATGTCGGCGTCGCCGATGCCGAACCGGCCGGCATCGGCCGGATTGATCTCCACGAACGGCTCGGCGATATGGCGCGACAGGCGCGGGCTCTTGCCCGTCCGCGTCATGGTGTGCCAGTGGTCGCGCACCCGGCCGGTGTTGAGCGTCAGCGGCCACTGCGGATGACCGGCCGGCTGCCCGGGCGGAACGACGGCGACGCAGCGCGCCTTGCCGTCGGCCGTGAAGAACCGGCCGTCGGCGAAGAAGCGCCCTCCTTGGCGCCCGCCCGCCGCTGCCGGCCACTGGAAGGGGGCGAGCGCGTCGTAGGCCGCGCCCGCGATGCCGGCATGGGCACCGATGTCGAAAGCGCGCTCGCCATCGTTCTCGAAGGCGGAGAGCGCGGCGTGCTCGGCGAAGATTTCGGCCGCAGAGGCGTAGGAGAACGCGTCCGCGAAGCCCATCCGCTTCGCCACCTCGCACACGATCCTCCAGTCGGGCAGCGCCTCTCCGGGCCGCGGCAGAAACGCCCGCTGCCGCGAGATGCGGCGTTCGGAATTCGTCACCGTCCCGTCCTTCTCGCCCCAGCCGGCGGCGGGCAGCAGGACATGCGCGCAGCGCGCAGTGTCGGTCGTGGCCCGCATGTCGGAGACGACGACGAAGGGGCATGCTTCCAGAGCCGCCTCCACGGCGCGCGCATCCGGCATCGAAACGGCCGGGTTGGTCGCCATGATCCATATCGCTCTGACGCGCCCGTCCGCCACCGCGCGAAACAGGTCGACGGCCTTGAGTCCCGGCTTCCCGGCGACCGCCGGCGCGTTCCAGAAGCGCCGGACGCGGTCGCGGTGCCCGGGATCGCCGATGTCCATATGGGCGGCCAGCATGTTGGCAAGCCCGCCCACCTCGCGCCCGCCCATCGCGTTGGGCTGGCCCGTGACGGAGAACGGCCCCATGCCCGGCCGTCCTATGCGTCCCGTCGCCAGGTGGCAGTTGATGATCGCGTTGACCTTGTCGGTGCCGGACGAGGACTGGTTGACGCCCTGGCTGTAGACGGTGACGACCTTCTCGCTGGCCGCGAACAGGCGGTAGAAGCGGGCGACGTCGTCGGTGCCGGGACCGGCACATGCGGCCGGATCGCCGACGGCGTGCGCGGCCGCCAGCGCCTCCTCGAGACCGCTCGTATGCGCGGTGACGAAGGCGCGGTCGATGCGACCCTCCCTGTCCAGATGGGCAAGCAGGCCGAGAAACAGCGCCACGTCGCCGTCCGCCGCGATCGGCAGATGCAGGTCGGCTATGTCGGCGGTCATGGTCCGGCGCGGGTCCACCAGCACCACCTTCATGCCCGGACGCCTTTCCCTGGCGGCGGCAAGCCGCTGGTAGAGCACCGGATGGCACCATGCGAGGTTCGAGCCGACGAGGACCACGAGGTCGGCAAGCTCCAGATCCTCGTAGGTGCCTGGCACCGTGTCGGAGCCGAAGGCGCGGCGATGACCGGAGACGGACGAGGCCATGCACAGCCGCGAATTGGTGTCGATGTTGGCCGAGCCGATGAAACCCTTCATCAGCTTGTTGGCGACGTAATAGTCTTCGGTCAGCAACTGGCCGGAGCCGTAGATGGCGACGGAATCCGGCCCGTGCTCCGCGACGGTCTGCGAGAAGGTGGCGGCGACCAGATCGAGCGCCTCGTCCCAGCCTGCGCGGCGGCCGTTCACATGCGGGTGGAGCAGGCGGTCGTCCAGACCGACCGTCTCGCCGAGTGCGGAGCCCTTGGAGCAAAAGCGGCCGAAATTGGCCGGATGCGCGGGATCGCCGCGGACGGTCACGGTGCCGTCCGGGGCGAACGAGGCCAGCACACCGCACCCCACCCCGCAATAGGGGCAGGTAGTCCTCACCTCGCCTGCCGCCGTCATTCAGGCCACCTTCGAGACGATGGCGTCGAGGGCGATGAACAGGCGGTCGCCGTCGATCCGGACGGGAAAGGTCCTGACCCTCCCTTCGTCCGCGCCCTGCGCCTCGCCGGTTTCGAGCGAGAAGACCCAGTTGTGCAGCGGGCACGTCACCGATGCGCCGTGGACGATGCCCTCCGTCAGCGGCCCTCCCCTGTGCGGGCAGCGGTTCTCCATGGCGAAGACCCGGCCGTCGGCGGTACGGAACACGCCGATGCGGCCATGCGGCGTGTCCACGCAGCGCGCGCCACGCAGCGGGATGTCGTTGACGGTGCCGATGGCGATCCAGCCTGCCGCGTTCATTCGGCCGCCTCCGCATAGCCGATCTCCGCCAGCGGCCGGAACTCGTGCGCGTGATGTCCTTCGACGCGTTCGGCCCACGGGTCGACCTGCGCGACTTTCTGGCTGAGGACGAAGCGGTCGTAGAAGCCCTTGCGCTTGTCGGCGTCCTCCATGATCTGCCGCCGGATTTCGTCGACGCCGATGCGCTTCGCCCATTTGTAGATGCGTTCGAGATAGCGGGCCTGCTCGCGATACATCTGCACCAGCGCCACGATGTGCTCCAGCGCCTCGTCCTCGGTCTTCACCTGGCCGAGAACCTCGGTGCCCTTGATGTCGAGGCCGGCCGCGCCCGCGAAGTGGATTTCGTAGCCGGAATCGATGCAGATGACGCCGACGTCCTTGCACGTGGCCTCCGCGCAGTTGCGCGGGCAGCCGGACACGCCCATCTTCACCTTGGCCGGCGTCCACGAGCCCCACATAAACTTCTCGATGCGGACGCCGAGGCCGGTCGAATCCTGGGTGCCGAAGCGGCACCAGTCGGTGCCGACGCAGGTCTTCACCGTTCGCAGGCCCTTGGCGTAGGCATGCCCGGAGACGAAGCCCACCTTGCCGAGATCGGCCCAGACGGCGGGCAAATCCTCCTTGCGGATGCCCAGCATGTCGATGCGCTGGCCGCCCGTGACCTTCACCGAGGGGATGTTGAACTTGTCCACGACGTCCGCGATCGCGCGCAGCTCGGCAGCGCTGGTGACCCCGCCCCACATGCGCGGCACCACCGAATAGGTGCCGTCCTTCTGGATGTTGGCGTGGACGCGCTCGTTGACGAAGCGCGACTGATAGTCGTCGGCATATTCCTCCGGAAAATCGCACACGAGATAGTAGTTCAGCGCCGGCCGGCATTTGGCGCAGCCGCACGAGGTCTTCCACTCCAGCTCCTGCATCACGGCGGGAATGGTCTTCAGCCCCTTGGCGCGGATCAGGCGGCGCACGTCGTCGTGCCCGAGCGTCGTGCATGGGCACATCGGCTGCACGGCGGCGGGGTTGTAGGCGTCGCCGAGCGTCAGCTTCAGCAGCTGCTCGACAAGCCCGGTGCAGGTGCCGCACGACGCCGACGCCTTGGTGTGGGCGCGCACGTCCTCCAGCGAGGTCAGGCCCCTTGCCGTGATCGTCCCGGTGATCTTGCCCTTGCACACGCCGTTGCAGCCGCAGATTTCCGCGTCATCGGGCAAGGCTGCAACGGCCGCCATAGGGTCCAGCGGCGAACCTCCCTGATAGGCCTGGCCGAAGATCAGGGTCTCGCGCATGTCGGAGATGTCGACCTGCTTCCTCTTGAGGTCGTTGAACCATGCGCCGTCGGCCGTCTCGCCGTAAAGCACGGTGCCGACGATGCGGTTGTCCTTGAGAACCAGCCGCTTGTAGACGCCGGCCGCCGCATCGCGCAGCACGATCTCCTCCCGGTCGTCGCCATCGGCGAAGTCGCCGAGCGAGTAGAGATCGATGCCGGTGACCTTCAGCTTGGTCGGCGTGTCGGAATGGACGAAGCACGCGCCGCCGTCGCCGGAAAGCCGGGCCGCGGCCACCCGCGCCATTTCGTAGAGCGGCGCGACCAGCCCGTAGCACTGGCCGCCCACCTGCGCGCACTCGCCGAGCGCGTAGATGTCCGGATCGGACGTGCGCATGCCCTCGTCGACGACGATGCCGCGCTCGACCGCCAGTCCCGCTTCCCGGGCCAGCCCGGCATTGGGACGGATGCCGACGGCCATCACCACCAGCGTCGCCGGAACGATGCGGCCGTCGTCGAGCTCGACACCCTCGGCCTTGTCGCCGCCCACGATGGCTTTCGTGTTGGCTTTGGTCAGCACCCTGATGCCGCGCCGCTCCAGCTCCCGTTGCAGGAGATAGCCGGCTGCCGGGTCGAGCTGGCGCTCCATCAGCGTCGGGTTGACGTGCAGCACCGTCACGTCCATCCCGCGCGACTTGAGGCCCGCGGCGGCCTCGAGCCCGAGCAGGCCGCCGCCGATCACCACCGCCCTGTCGCGCGACTGGGCGGCGAGAAGCATCGCCTCGACATCGTCGAGGTCACGATAGGTGATGACGCCGGGAAGCTCCGTGCCCGGCACCGGGATGACGAACGGGACGGAGCCGGTGGCGATCACCAGCCTGTCGTAGGGCTCGGTCACGCCCCTGTCGGACGTGACGGTCTTCGCCGCGCGGTCGATGGCGACGATGCGGTGGCCCTTGTAGAGCGTGATGCCGTTGTCGATGTACCAGCCGTCGCCGTGGATGACGATCTGCTCGTAGGTCTTCTCCCCTGACAGCACCGGCGACAGCATGATGCGGTCGTAGTTCACGCGCGGTTCGGCGTTGAATATGGTGACGGCGTAGCGGCCGGGAGCGGCCTCGAGCAGATGCTCCAGCATCCGTCCGGGCGCCATGCCGTTGCCGATGATGACGAGACGCTCCACCATCGGCCTACTCCGCCGCTTCCACGAAGCGGTGACGCTCGTAGAGAAACTTCAGCACCGCCTCGCGCGACTGGAGGTAGGTGCGGTCGGAGGCGAGCGCGATGCGGTCGCGCGGCCGCGCCAGCGGCACGTCGAGCACCTCGCCGATGGTGGCGGCGGGGCCGTTGGTCATCATCACGATGCGGTCGGACAGGAGCACGGCCTCGTCCACGTCGTGGGTGATCATGATGACGGTGTTGCCGAGGCGGGCGTGGATGTCCATCATCTGGTCTTGGAGATGCGCGCGCGTCAGCGCGTCGAGCGCGCCGAACGGCTCGTCGAGCAGCAGTATCTTCGGCTCCATCGCCAGCGCGCGGGCGATGCCGACACGCTGCTTCATGCCGCCGGAAATCTCGGCCGGGCGCTTGTCGGCGGCGTGCGCCATCTGCACGAGGCTCAGGTTCTCCATGATCCATTCGTGCCGTTCGGCCTTCGACTTCTTCCCCGCGAATACCTTGGAGACGGCCAGCTTGACGTTGTCGTAGACCGTCAGCCACGGCAGCAGCGAATGGTTCTGGAACACCACGGCCCGGTCCGGCCCCGGCTCGTCGACCTCGGTGTTCTCCAGCAGCACAGCGCCGGTCGTCACCCTGCCCAGCCCTGCCACGAGGTTGAGCAGGGTGGACTTGCCGCAGCCGGAATGGCCGATGATCGAGACGAACTCGCCCTTGTCGATGGTGAGCCTGATGTCGCGCAGCACCTCCGTCTTCTGCGCGCCGCGCGCGAAGGTCTTGCCGATGTGGTCGAGCTTCAGATAGGCGGTGGTCATGTCGGTGCTCCCTAGCTGACGGCCGCGCCGCGCGTGACGACGTGGCCCACGAAGCCCACCAGCCTGTCGAGCACGAAGCCGACGAGGCCGATATAGACCAGCGCCACGATGATGTCGGTGAGGCGCGAGGAGTTCCACGCGTCCCAGATGAAGAAGCCGATGCCGACGCCGCCGGTCAGCATCTCCGCCGCGACGATGGCGAGCCACGACAGCCCGACGCCGATGCGCAGGCCGGAGAAGATGTAGGGGGCGGCCGCCGGCACCATGATCTTGAAGAAGAACTCGACCTGGTTGAGCCGCAGCACCTGCGCGACGTTGCGGTAGTCCTGCGGGATGTTGCGCACGCCGGCCGCCGTGTTGATGATGACCGGCCAGATCGCGGTGATGAAGATCACGAAGATCGCTGACGGCCGCGAATCCATGAAGGCGGCCAGCGAGATCGGCAGCCAGGCGAGCGGCGGCACGGTGCGCAGGATCTGGAACACCGGGTCGAGGCCGCGCATCATCCAGACCGACTGGCCGACGAGCGCGCCGAGCAGCACCCCCGCCACCGCCGCGAGCCCGAAGCCGTAGGCGACGCGCTCCAGCGAGACCAGCACCCGCCAGCCGAGGCCGATGTCCTGCGAGCCGTAGACGAAGAACGGATCGACGATCAGGTCGCTGCTCTGGGCCCAGACCTCGCTGGGCGGCGGCAGCGACGAACCGGGCGCGGAGAAGATCGCCTGCCAGACGGCGAGGATCAGCAGCACCACGATCAGCGGCGGCACGACGGTCTGGGCGATCCTCGTCGCAAGCGCCGTGACATCGAAACCCTTGCGGACGGCCGGAGAAAGCGAAACGACGTTCGCCACGCTCTCCGCTCTCGGCATGACCGGGATGCGGGCGACCTTGCCGCCCTCGACAGCGGGTAGTGTCATGAGACTTCCCTTCTTATCGGTTGCCATGCGGTTCAGGAGACGGCCTTGATCTCGAGGCTGTCGAGATAGGCCTGCGGGTTTTCGGGATCGAAGACCTTGCCGTCGAAGAAGGTCTCGACACCGCGGCTGTCGCCTTCGGGCAGGTCGGTGAGGCCCATCGTCTTCGCGGCTTCCAGCCACAGGTCGGAGCGGTTGGTGTTGTCCACCATCGCCTTCACGTCGGTGTCGGCGGGAAAGTAGCCCCAGCGGATGTTCTCGGTCATGAACCAGGTGTCGAGGCTCTTCCACGGATAGGACGATTCACCCTTCTCGCCCCAGAACTTCATCAGCAGGTCGGTGCCCTGCGCGGTGCGGCCGTTCCCGTAGTTGATGTCGCCCTTGATGCGGCCGATGATGTCGGCCACGGGCACGTTGTACCACTGGCGGCGGCCGACGATCTGCGCCATCTCCTCCTTGTTCTCCATCTTCTCGCACCATTGCTGGGCTTCCATGACCGCCATCATGATCGCCAGCGTCGCGTTCGGGTTGGCGTCGACGAAGGCCGCGCGCATCGCGAGGATCTTCTCCGGGTGACGATGCCAGAGCTCGCCCGTCGTCAGCGCCGTGAAACCGATGCCCTGGTTGACGAGCTGCTCGTTCCACGGCTCGCCGACGCAGAAGCAGTCCATGTTGCCGACCTTCATGTTGGCGACCATCTGCGGCGGCGGCACGGTGATGACGTTGACCTCGGCGCGGGGATCGATGCCCCCGGCCGCCAGCCAGTAGCGCATCCAGAGATCGTGCGTACCGCCGGGAAAGGTGACGGCGACCGTGACCTCCTTGCCCTCCGCCCTCTTCCTGGCGAACGCTTCCTTGAGCGCGCCGGAATCGAGCGTCACGCCGGTGTCGGCGTATTCCTGCGCCACGGAGATCGCCTGGCAGTCCTCGTTGAGGTTGAGCAGGGTGTAGGTCGGCAGGGGCTGGTTGTTCTGCATCACCAGGCCGGAGGAATAGAGATGCGCCTTGGGGCGAAGGACATGACCGCCGTCGATGCCGCCGTTGGCCGCTCCGAGCGCCATGTTGTCGCGGGTCGCGCCCCACGACGCCTGCTTCTCGACCTCGACATCCGGAACGCCGTACTTGGCGTAGAGACCCTTCTCCTTGGCGATGATGAGCGCGGCGGAATCGGTCAGCGCGATGTAGCCGAGCTTCGCGCCGGACACTTCGGGACCGGCGGCGGCCGCATAGGCGCCAGATGGAAGCAGCGCCCTGGCGGCGCCCATGAGCGCTGCGGTCGCCGCCGCGCCCTTGAGGAAATCGCGCCGCCCCGCAGTCACGCCGGCGGCAGTTCCTGTCCGTTTGGTCATCTCGTCTCTCCGGTTGGCGCGGCCGGGGGGAACCGCGCGCTGGGTCAAACAAAAAGCCGCCGACCGGACAGCCGCGTCCGTACATCCGGGAGCGCGGCATTCCTGATCGGCGGCTTTGCCTGGGGCGCCCGTCGTTGGACGCCGATATCGTGGCCCTAGGGCCTCGAGGATTTCAAAGCAGGATGCGTGCCAATTTGCAGGCGAGGAAAATTATCCAGTGTTTTCAATGAAACACGCGCTCGGCCTTGCGAGGAGGCAGGAGTAGACGCGCTCGCCGTGCACTCAACATGCGCTCAATTCTTGTGCAATGCACAAGGATCGTTCAGGCGCCGGAGGCGTCGATGTCGTCGGACTGGGCCGCTATGTAGCCGTCCAGCGCGTCGGGATCGAAGACGCGCCCGTCGAAGAAGCCGTCCGGCCCCAGCGTCAGGCTTGCGCCCGCCGAGCCGACCGGGGTTGCTGCGGTCAGCGCCCCCTCCACCTTGGCATTCGCCCCGGGAAGCGCGACGCCGAGAGGCTTCAGTGCCGCGCGATAGAGGTCCGGCCGGTAGCAGTCGCGCGCGATCCCCGCATTCGCCTCGGAGTGGACGACGTCCCCCCATCGCACCATCTGGGTGTAGAACCAGAGCGCGTGGCTCTTCCATGGAAAATTCGCCGCCTTGTCGAACGGCAGGAAGAAGTCCTCGACGTATCTGGTCTCGCCATTGCCGGGGTCGAGCCGCCCGGTCAGCGCGCGCATCTGGATCGCAGCCGGCTGGCCGAGGAAGCCCGGCTGCGCCATCAACGCCGTCAGCTCGGCGTGGTTGGCCGGGTCCTGACACCAGCGCGCGGCGTGGTGCAGGGCGCGCAGCAGCGCCTGCAGCAGGCCGGGATCGTCGTCGGCCCAGGCCTTGCGCACGCCGAGCACCTTTTCCGGGCTGTTGCGCCAGATCGCGGCCTTCACCGTGGCGATGTGCCCCTTGCCGGCGACGACGGAAACGCTGTTCCACGGCTCGCCCACGCAATAGCCGTCGATGCGGCCGGCCGCCAGCGCATCCGCCATGAAAGGCGGCGGCACGATCACGATCTCTATCTCGCGGTCGGGATGGATGCCGCAACCGGCAATCCAGTAGCGCAGTTCGTAATTGTGCCCGGAATGCGGATGGGTGACCGCAAATCTCAACGGGCTGTGCCCGGCGGCCGTGCGGCTGCGGATCAGCCGTCGCAGCGCCGCGCCGTTGTTGATCGGGTCGAGGTCGGGACGCGCGCCAAAGCCTTCCATTCCCTCCCAAACCGCATTCGACACGGTGACGCAATTGCCGCCGAGGCCGAGCGAGAACGGCACGACCGTGTCCGAAGCCAGCGGCGTCAGCCCGAGATTGCAGGCCAGCGGCATGGGGCCCAGCATATGGGCGACGTCGAAATGGCCGATGGCGATGCGGTCGCGGATGTTCGCCCACGAGGTTTCGCGGGAGAGCCTGAGCTCGACGCCTTCCCTGGCGGCAAAGCCCATCTCGCGCGCGGCGATCAGCACCGCGCTGTCGAACAGCGGCATGAAGCCGGCGTTGATCTCATGTTGCGCCATCGTCAAAGCCCTCCGGGTCCGAGCAGGTCCGCGGCGGTGACGAGGCTTTGCGCCACGTCGGCCAGCTTGCGGTTCTGGTTCATCGCGGTCTTCCGCAACAGCGCGTAGGCCTCGTCCTCGCTCAGCCCGCGCGATGCCATCAGGATTCCCTTGGCGCGCTCGATCAGCTTGCGGTTCTCGAGCTCGCCGCGTGCCTCCTCCAGCTCGCGCGCCATGCGCGAGAAGGCGTTGAACCGGCTGATCGCCATCTGGAGGATCGGCTTGACGCGTTCCTTGCGCAGCCCGTCGACGATGTAGGCGGACACCCCCGCGTCGACCGCCGCCTCGATGGAGGCGGTGTCGGTGCGGTCGACAAACATGGCGATGGGACGCTTTACCGTGCGGGACAGCTGAAACATGCTCTCCAGCATGTCGCGGTTGGGATTCTCCAGATCGATGACGATGACGTCGGGCTGAACCTCGGCGATGCGCCGGGCAACGCCCGCGATGTCGTTGAGCACGCTGACCCGGTCGTGTCCTGCCTCGCGGAGCCCCGCTTCGATGATCGCAGCGCGGATGCGGTTTTCATCTATGACAAGGATGTTGAGGGGCGAGGACTGCATGGCGGCATTGTGCCGAGCCAGATGAATTGTGCAATGCAAAATGATCCTGCTATTGCCGACTCCCCTGCGGGATCGATCGTGGCCGGCCGGACCGGCCCTTCAGAAACTCCGGGAGATTTTCACCGAGCTCGCAGATCAGGTCAGCCATATGCGAATGCGTCGTCGATTGTCCGGCCTGTCGAAGGTCAGGACGGCGACGCCGTCGTCGAACGACAGCAGCACGGGATCGTCCGCCACGGTTTCCCCCTACCCCTCGACGACGAAGGTCTGCGGCAGGACCTTCAGCGCGGCCTCCAGCTCGGCGCGCTGGGCGGGTGTCGCGCCCGCAAGCCGGACATCGACGCAGGTGCGTTTCCGGGCGTCGAGCGACACCCCGATCGCCGCGGACACGTCCTGCCCGCAGATGCGCTCCACTTCGAGCCGCACCTTCTCCTTGATCGCGAGATCGCGCAGCTCCGGCTTGAAGATCTTTCCCACCGCCGTCACCGGCAGCGCCTCGATGACCAGCACGCTCCTCGGCCGTGCCGGCGGCTCGTGGACGTTCGCGTCGAGATAGGCCTTGAGCGCCTCGACGTCGATCCACGCGCCGGGCGCCGGCACGACGAACAGGGCCGGCACCTCGCCGGCATACTGGTCCGGCATGCCGACCGCGGCGCTGATGTGCACGCCCGGGAACCGATTGGCCACGTCCTCGATCGCGGCCGGATCGATGTTGTGGCCGCTGCGGACGATCAGGTCCTTCTCGCGCCCGGTGAGAACGAGGCGTTCGTCCGCCGTCATGTAGCCGATATCCCCCGTCGTCAGCCAGCCGTCCGGCCCCAGCGTGCCGATATTGTGCGCGGGGTCGACATAGCCCGGGAACACCTGCGGTCCCCTGACCTGCACCAGCCCGCTCTCGCCCGGGCCGCACAATTCCTCCTCCGTCCCGAGCCGCACGATCCGCGTCTGCGAGAAAGGCGCGCGGAAGCCGACGCTGCCGGCGACCGGCGTTCCCCGGCCGGGGTTGAAGGCGATCGCCGCGGCCGTCTCCGTCATGCCGTAGGTCTCGAACAGGCGCAGCCCTGTCGTCGCCTCGAACCGTGCGCCGATCTCCCTCGGCAGCACCGCGCCGCCCGTGCCGGCCATGCGCACCGTCGACACGTCGATGCCCGGCCGGAAGCTGTCGGTCAGCGCCGCGATCGACGTCGGCACGCCGCCGATCACCGTGGCGCGGAAGTGCTCCACGATGCGCCAGTAGTTTTCCACCACGGCCGGCGGCCGCAGCGCGTAGGGCGACGGGACGACGATGTGCCCGCCGGCCGCAAGCACCGACAAGCCGACCGTCATCGTCCCGCCGACATGGAAGAACGGGAAGCCGTTGATGACCGTATCGGCCTCGCTGTAGGCGAAGACCTGCGCGAAGCCGAAGGCGGCGTGGATCTGGTTGCCGTGGGTGAGCTGCACCAGCTTGGGCCGCCCCGTCGTGCCGCCCGTATGGAAGAGGGCACAGACCGTGTCGCGGTCGGACGTCGGCTCGAAGTCGAGCGCGTCTGCCCGGTGGGCCGCCAGGGCCTCGCCCAGCCGCACATATCCGCCGGGCAGCTCGCCGTCGCCGCTGACGACGAGCACCTGCGTCAGCGTCGGCACCGCGCCGAGAATGCCCTGCGCCTTCTCCCAGCAGGCTTCGTCCAGCGCCCGCGCCGGGACCACGAGCAGCGTCGCCTTCTCGGCGTTGAGCAGGTCGACGATGGCATCGCGGCTGAGCAGGTAGTTGAGCGTGCTGGCGACACCCGCCACCTGCGCGCCGAGCAGCAGGATCGGCAGCTCGGGCAGGGTCGGCGCCAAGAACGCCGCGACGCCCTTCCCGGTTTCGAGACCGAGCGCGCGGAACAGGTTCGCCGCCCGCGTGATCTCTCCCAAAAGCCCGGCATGCGTGAGCGACACGCCGACGTCGGCAGGATCGGGCGAGCGCAGCACCGTCAGCGCCTTCTGCGCCCCCACATGCCGGGCGGTGGCCAGGAACAGGTCGTGGAGGTTCCTCGCCGTCACCAGCTCGTCATAGGGCCGGCTTTCGATGGCGACGATATCCTCGATCGTCCTCACGTCGCGCACCGGGCGCGTCGTCCTCAGCTCGCGTTCCATCAGTGCACCGCCGCATACATGATCGTCTCCTCGTCGGCCTTGTGGCCCTCGAACTCCTCGACGATGCGGCCCTGCCGGCAGACGAGGATGCGGTCGGAAAGCTGGAGCACCTCCGGCAGGTAGGACGAGATCACCATCACCGCGATGCCTTCGTCGGCCAGCCGGTTGATGAGCTGGTGGATCTCGGCGATGGCACCGACGTCGACACCGCGCGTCGGCTCGTCGAAGATCACCAGCCTCGGCTTCTGCACCAGCGCCTTGGCGACGACGACCTTCTGCTGGTTGCCGCCGGAGAGTTCGATGACCTTCGCGTCCGCGTTGATCGCCTTGACGTTCAGCGCCTCGACCCACTCCCCGGCGATGGCGCGCATCTCGCGCATCGACACCGTCGCCGATTTCGTCCGCCCGCCGGCGATGGCGGCGATATGGATGTTCTCGGCGATCGACATCGTCTCGAAGAAGCCTTCGAGCTTGCGGTCCTCGGTGACGTAGATGATGCCGTCGCGCACGGCGGGACGCGGCACCCGGTAGCGCACGGACCGTCCGTTCAGCCGCACCTGCCCGCCATGGAACAGGTCGCGCTTCATGACGCCCGCCACCACCTTCGCCGCCTCGGTGCGTCCGGAGCCGATGAGCCCGAAGACGCCGGTGATCTGCCCGGCGAAGACGGAGAAGGAGGTGTTGCGCACGACATTGCCCATCGACAGGTTCTGCACGCTCAGCACCTTGTCGCCGGCCGGCCGCGGGATGCGGCCTTCCTGCGAGCCGTAGAGCTCGCCCGTCAGCGTGCGGCCCACCATGGCGCGCACGATCTTCTCACGGTCGAAGGCGGAGGTGACGTCGGTCACCACATGCTCGCCGTCGCGCATGACGGTGATGCGGTCGGCGATGGCGAGCGCCTCCTCCAGCGCGTGGCTGATGAAGATGATCGAGACGCCGCGGCGCTTGAGTCGCTCGACCAGCGAGAAGAACTGGTGCTTCTCCTCGGGCGTCAGCGTCGCCGTCGGCTCGTCGAAGATGATGACCTGGGCATTGTGGTGCACCGCGCGCGCGATCTCGACCATCTGCTTCTGGCCGGCGCCGAGGGCCGAGACCGTCGCGGTCGGATCGACATGGAAGTTGAGCGACTGGAGGAACTGCTGGCCGGCGATGTAGATGCCGCGCAGGCGGTGAAACCGCTTGTCGTCGGTGAGGTAGATGTTCTGCGCCACCGTCAGCGACGGAACGAGGCTGGTCTCCTGATAGACCATCGCGATGCCGCGCTTCAGCGCTTCGGACGGCGAGGCGAGATCGACCGGCTGGCCGTCGATCAGGATCGCGCTGGACGTCGGCTGCACGACGCCGGCGATCATCTTGGTCAGCGTCGACTTGCCGGCGCCATTCTCGCCCAGCAAGGCGTGCACCTCGCCGCGATGAAGCGTGAACGACACGTCCTTCACCGCCGGCACGCCGCGATACTCCTTGGTCGCGTTGCGAAGCTCTATGATCGGCGTCATGACCCGCTCCCTCTCCGCTCCGCCCCCGGTGTCGGGGAAGGAAGCGAGACGACGACGCCGTCGCCGCGCGCCGCGACAAACACCTGGCCCCGGTGCTCGACCGCGCTGGTGACGCCGTGCGTCTTCCCGTCGGCGCGGCTCTGCAGGCTGGAACGCGGCTGGAAGGCCCCGTCCAGCCTGACGCACAGGCCGGCGGACATGGTCGGGGCCCATGGCTTGAGCATGCCGAGATGCTTGACCCCGCCGCCCTGGAGCGATTCGTAGAAGCTTCGACCCGACCTGAGCCGCGGCGCCACCCAGTAGGCCGGCGCCACCTCGGCCATCATGCGCCTGCGATAGGCCGGCTCGCGCAGCACGAACTCGACGAGCTGGCTGCGCGGCGCGAACATCGCCAGCCAGTATCCGTCCGCGGCCGGCGAAATCCGGCCCGGATAGCCGGGCAGGTCGGCGTGAAGTATCTCCCGGCTCGCCGGGCGCGCCGGATCGATCCTCACAAGCTGGTGCCTCCACGCCTCGGCGACGACGATGCCTGCCGCGTCGACGGCAAGCCCGGCCGGCCAGGCGAGCCCGTCTGCGACGCGGGTCGAGGCGCCGCTGTCGAGATCGATCCGCCAGACGCTGCCCGACGCGTTGCGCTCGAGCAGGTCGCGCTGCCAGTCCTCGGCGGCGTTGGTCGAAGAACCGTTGGCGACATAGAGGTGCGGGCCTGCCGCGGCCATGGCGGTGATGCAGGGCGCGTCCACCCGGTAGCGCCGGCCGTCGTGGCGGCCGCCCTCGATCACCACGTCACCGCCGTCGAGCGCCACGGCGAGCCCGTTGGCGCCGAGCGGTGCGATGCAGGCGACGGACGATCCGTACTCCTTCCGCTTCGCCCACCCGCCACCCGGACGAAGCTCGAAGAGGCCGTTCGCCGCCGAGGCGACGACCGCATCGCCGTGGACGGCGAGGCAGTCGACATCCTCCAGCGGAGCGCGCGCGCCGGCCTCGTCGAGCAGCCGGTTGGGCCTGAGCGCGCCGTCGAGCGGCGGCACGGTGACGGCCGCCTCGCCGCGGCCGAAGAGGTTGTCGAAAGCACGCGAGAGAGCGCCGATCATGCCTTCCCCCAATAGGATTCCTGGCCGGTCCAGTTCTCGTCCGCGCCGTCGAGCTTCAGCCGGCCGACGCGGTTGTTGAGGATGCCGCCGATATAGAGGTGTCCCTTGTGCTCGCGCATGGAGGTGATCATCGGGTGGTTCTCGCCGCCGCGATCCCACAGCGTCTCGATGATCCGGCCGTTCTCGTCGAAGCGCAGCACGCAGCCGGTGTTGATGTTGGGATAGAGCCATTCGTCGGGGGCGACGCGGCGCGCCATGCGCCGGCGGAAGCCCGGCATCTTCAGCGCCAGGTCGAGCGCCGGCGTGCGGATGCCCACCAGCGCCAGCCAGTAGGAGCCGTCGGAGGCGCGGTTGATGTTGTCGGGATAGCCCGGCAGGTCGGCGATGACGGTCTCGACCGTGCCCTTCTTCGGCCCGTCGAACCAGTAACGGCTGACGCGGCAGGCCCAGGTCTCCGCGAACAGGAACGACTGGCCGTCATGCACCATGCAGATGCCGTTCGGGAAGACGAGGTTCTTCAGCACCGTGCGCGTGGTGCCCGTGTTCGGGTCGAAGCAGATGATGCGCCCGTTGCCGCGCGATTCCAGGCAGTCGACCGGCCATTCGTGCATCTCGTAGCGCACGGTCGCCTCGCTGAAGAAGACGCGGCCGTCCGGCGCGATGTCGAGGTCGTCGGCGAGCCGCAGGCGGGAGTCGTCGATGACCGAGAACCAGGAGCGGTTCGTCTCGTCGGTGAGCCTCTGGATCTGCCGGTCCATCGTGACGCGGTAGAGACCCATGCCGCCGATGCAGACGAGCAGCGATCCGTCCTTCGCGAAGGCCATGCCGAGCGGCCGCCCGCCGACATGGGCGAACACCTCCTGCCGCCCGTAGTCCGGCGCGAGGAAGCGCACGATGTCCCCGGTGCGGTTGCCGACATAGATGTTGTCGTCCCGGTCGAGGATCACGTCCTCCGGGCCGTCTATGCGGTCGAGGCCGATGGCCTCCACCGGCCGCAGCCGGTCGTTGAGCGCATAGGGCGAAGCCCCGTCCGTGCCCGGCGCAGGGGGCAGTTCGGCGAAGGTCGGCGAGACGTAGACCTTCGACAGGAACTTGTGCCGGTTCTTCAGCCGCGCACGTCGATCATCACCGCGCCGAGCAGCACCATGCCGAGCAGCAGCGAGTTGCCGCCGCTGGTCACGCCGATGCGCACCAGGCTGTTGACCATGATCATCACGGTGATCGAGCCGATCACCGCCTTGGCCGCCGAGCCGCGCCCGCCTCCGAGGCTGTTGCCGCCCAGCACGGCCGCCGTGAGAGCGGCGATTTCCAGCCCGATGCCGATGTCGGCGCCGGCCGCGCCGAGGCGCGAGGCAAAGAGCACGCCCGCCAGCGCGGCCAGCGTGCCCGACACGACGTAGGTGGCGCAGATGACGCGGCGCACCGGGATGCCGACATTGTGGGCGGAGCGGCGCGACCCGCCGACGGCCAGCACGTGCCAGCCTGCCCGGGTGCGGCTGAGCACCAGATGCACGACGACCGCGACGGCCACCGTCAGCACGACGCTGAACGGCAGGCCGAGCAGATAGCCCTCGCCGAAATAGTACCAGAAGTCGGAGTCCGGGAAGGCCGCGGCGATCGCCACCGCATATTTCAGAAGCAGCATGTCGACCACCGCCCGCACGATGATGAGCGTGACGAGCGTGGTGAGGAACGCGCGCAGGCGCAGATAGCCGACGAGCACGCCGTTTATGAGGCCGACGGCCGCGCCGCAGGCCATCGTGGCGAGCACGACCAGCCCCACGGGCAGGCCCGCCACGTTCATCAGCGCAAGCGCCACGATGTTGCCGAGCGCGAAGATGGACCCGACCGACAGATCGATGCCGCCGGCCACCATCACGATGGTGAGCGCCAGCACGATCAGGCCGAACTCGCCCCACTGCCGCATCAGGTTGGAGATGCTGGCCGCCCCGAAGAAATCGGGGATCAGCGACCCGAACACGGCCACGACGCAGAACAGGATCAGCAGCGGGATCGCGTTGTCGACCCAGCGCTTGGTCAGTATTTCGCCGAGAAGGTGATCGGGCACGAAGCGGTAGCGCCAGCGCACGATCCTGTCTGATAACGTCATGGTCGGTGCTCGGATCGGGAGACGGGGCACGGGCGGCCGCAGCCGCCCGCGGAATTGCCAAAAGGGTCAGCCCTTGGTGGGCATGTCCCAGCACGAGGCCGCGGTCATGTTGTCCCTGGTCAGGAAATCGAGCGGCGTGAACAGCGTGGTCCTGGTGGTGCCGGGCGCCTGGCCGTGCTGCAGCAGGTGCTTGATCATGGTTGCCATGTCGCGCGCCTGTCCCGGAACGAAATAGACCACCACCTCGGAGAAGTTGCCGTTGGCGAGGTTGTCGCAGGCCATCCGGTTGCCGCCGCCCTGGGTGAGCAGATAGACGTCCTTGCCCGATTCCTTGATCGCGGCCGCCGTGCCGATGTCCATCACGTCCCAGAAGCCGGTGATGGCGCACAGATCCGGGTGCTGCTGGATGACGGTCGCGGCGATGTTCTTGGCCTTGGTCGAGTCCCAGTCCGCCGCCTGGTTGGAGACGATCTGCATGTCGGCGTGCTGCGACAGCACGTTGTTGATGCCCTGCATCTGGTACACGCTGGCCGCCGCCGTCAGCACGCCCTGGGTGATGGCCACCTTGCCGCTGCCGCCATTGGCCGGCGAGCACTTGTCGACAAGGCGCTGGCCGATCTGCTCGCCCATGCCGACATAGTCGGCGCCGACGAACACGTCGGTGGAATAGCTCGAGCGCATGTTCACCTGCACCACGTAGATGCCGGCGTCCTCGGCGCGCTTGAGCAGGCGCGCATAGGACTGGACGTCGGGATTGTGCACGACGATGACGTCCGGCTTCTCCGAGATCAGCGCGGTGATGACCTGCGCGCCGGCGTCGGTGTTCCAGTTCGGATCGCGGACGTCGAAGGTGACGCCCAGCGGCTCGAGCGCGGTCTTCAGGCCGTCGGCCCAGCCTTCGGTCAGGTCGAAGCCCATCGCCACGGGCACATAGGCGACGCGCTTGCCCTTGAAGGAATCGTAGTAGGGCGCCCGCGTCGGGTCGTCGATGCCCTCCTGCGCGAGGGCCGGGCCGGCGCCGGACGCGAGGGCGGCGGAAAGAAGCAGGCTCTTGATCAGTCTCATGGTTCTCCTCCCGTTGAATATCGAAGCTAGATGTCCCCCTGCTGGGCGGTTTGCTCGTCGCGGGGGTTCAGGACCGTGTCGATCACGATCGCGGTCAGGAGCAGAGCGCCCTTGATGACGTTCTGGACGGTGTACTGGATGTCCATGATCGTCATGCCGTTGAGCAGCACGCCGATGAGCAGCGTGCCGACGATGACGTTGCGGATGCCGCCCTTGCCGCCGGACAGGCCGATGCCGCCGAGCACCACCACCAGGATCACGTCGTAGACGTAGGTCGACAGCGCCAGCCGCGTGTTCATGCTCGCCACCGAGGCGGCGGTGACGATGCCGGCCAGGTAGCCGATCAGCGACGACATGACATATTGCTGGACCACGATCGGACGCACCGGAATGCCGGTGATGCGCGCGGCGAGCATGTTGTCGCCGACGGCGCGCAGATAGCGGCCGGACTTCGCGTAGCGCAGGAACAGGGAGCCGGCGACGCAGACGGCGGCGAAGACGAAGATCGGAACCGGCACGCCGAAGAGCGTGCCCTGCCCCAGCCACAAGAGCGGCCGCGCCGCCTCCGGCATGTAGGCGACGTCGAGCGCGAAGAGGAAGTAGCGGCCGAAGCCGTAGATCAGCGTGCCCATTGCGAGCGTGGCGAAGATCGCCGGGATCTCGGCATAGGCGACGAGCCAGCCGTTGACGGCGCCGACCAAGAGGCTGAAGGCGAGCCCGATCAGGATCGCCTGCGGCATCGGCATGCCGCTTCCGATGAGGTTGAGGGTCCAGGCCACGGAGACCGCCATCAGCGCGACGAGCGACAGGTCGATGCCGCGGCCGATCACCACCAGCCCCATGGCCACGCCGAGTATGCCGAGGATCGACACGCTGCGCACGAGGTTGAGCACGTTGTTCGTCGTCAGGAAGCCGGGCAGCGCAAGGGCGAAACCGACGCACAGCACCAAGGCCAGGCCGAAAACGATCTGCTCCTGATTCAGGCGTGCGATGGCGGGCATGACTGGCGTTCCTCCCATGCGACACGGGCGGTCTCCTCCTCCGGTCGCATGCGAAATCTATCGACGCCGGCTACGCTGCGCTTTCACGAGCATGCAGGGCTTTTGCCTGAGAGCGCATTCGCGCGGGGCGTGCTGGACGAGCGTTCGGGCCGGGACTATGCTCCGCTTCTTCACACGCAAGAGAGTGTGAAGGGGGGATGGAAGGTCCGGCCAGCCGGACCATGGCCGCGGGTGGAGGAGCCCATGGACCTCGTTTTCTCGACGGACGACTACGCGCCGTCCGCTCGCTATGCGGCGTGGCGCGACGCGATCTGCGACGTCTACGTGCATGTCGACGTCAAGGCCACCGACCCGGCCCGCTATCGCGGCTTCATCCGCGAGGCCAAGTTCGGCGGCGTGGTGCTGACCGATATCCTGCTGTCGGAACAGCGCATCCGGCGCAGCAGGCAGCACATCTCGCGGCTGGACAAGGAATGCTACTACCTGCAGCTCCTGCACAAGGGCAGCATCAGCGTGCTCCAGTGCGGCGAAACGCAGAAGTCCAACGCGGCGCGCGGCGCCATCTTCTCGGCCACCGAGGAGTACGAGCTCTACGGCCACGGCGAGGTCCGCTCGTTCTACCTGGAGATACCCCGCGACGAGTTCGCCCAGCGTTTTCCGCGCGAGCGCATCCCGGTTTCCGCGTCGCTCAACACCACGCAGGGCCTCGGCCGCATCGCGACCGAGTTCTGCGCCACGCTGGCGACCGAAGGCTCACGGCTGGAGGACGGCGTGCGCGCCGGTCTCGGCAACCAGCTCATGGACCTGCTCGCCTTCTCGCTGCTGACGTCGGAGGGAGACATGCCGGCGGCGGAAGGCTCGGTGAAGCGGGCCCGCCTCAGGTCGGTGCAGCAATGGATCGAGGCCCACCTTTCCGACTCCAACCTTTCGCTGGAGCGGATCGCGGCCGCCAACGGCATGTCGCTGCGCTACCTCCACGTGCTGTTCGAGCAGAGCGAGATGTCGGCGTCGGAATGGGTGTGGAACCGCCGGCTGCAGCTTGCCTATGACTGCCTGGCGAGCGGCGACGGGCGCTCGATCACCTCGATCGCCTTCGACCACGGCTTCAACAGTTCGGCGCATTTCTCGACGATGTTCCGCCACAAGTACGGAATAACGCCGCGAGACCTGCGCAGCCTGAAACGCAATCATGCGGTTCTGCATCCCGAATGAACGGCCCTCCCCCTGGCGGCGGAAGCGCTCGGGCTGCGCGCCTTCGTTCGGGCGTCTTCCTCAGGATGGCAGGGCCGCGACCAGCCGGTCGATGTCGTCGCGGTTGTTGTAGTAGCTGGGCGAGATGCGCAGCACGCCCGCGCGTATGGCGACATCGACGCCCCCGTCTCGGAGCCGCGCTTCCGTGGCCTGAATGTCGAGCCCTTCCTTCGTGAACAGGAGAAGACCGGAGCGTTCGCAACCATCCCGCGGGCTGACGATCGCGTATCCCGCGGACTTGAGACGCTCGGCCGCGTAGTCGGTGAGGCCGAGAATGTACCTCTCGGCGGCCAGCGGCCCGACGGCGAGATGCATGCGCACGGCCGCATCGAGCCCCCAGATGCCGGGGAAGTTGACCAGCGCCTCCTCGAAGCGGCCCGCGCCCGGGCGGAACTCGAGGACGTAGTCCATATGCGCCTCGCCGCGATCGACCGTATGATAGCCGACGCTCGGCGGCACGAGCAGGTCGAGAGACTTCCTGTTGCAATAGAAGATGCCGGTGCCGATCGGCGCAAGCAGCCATTTGTGGCCGCCGAACGACAGGAAATCGACATGGATGCCGGAAAGGTCGAGGGCGAGGCTCCCCACCCACTGGATGGCGTCGATGTTGAGCAGCACCTTGCGCGAGCGACAAAGCTCCGACAGGGCGGCGAGGTCCTGGCGATAGCCGCTGGAGAATTGCACGGAGCTGACCGAGACCAGCCGGGTCCGTGAATCGATCGCCGCGGCGATGTCGGCGATGTCTACCCGGCCATCCCTGTTCTTCACCCATTTGATGCCGACGCCGCGGCGGGCGAGCTGCATCCAGCAATAGACGTTGGACGGATATTCGATGTCGGGCAGGACGACGTTGTCGCCCTCGCGCCAGTCGAGGCCGTTCGCCACGGTGACGAGGCCCTCGGTCGTGTTCTTGACGAAGGCGATCTCGGAAGCGTCCGCGCCGATCAGCCGGCCGACATGCGCCTTGATCGTCGTGTCGGCGTGGCGGCACCATTCGGGATAGTTGTTGCGGCCGTTGTCCCGCACGTCGATGAGAAAGCTCTCGACGGCGTCGAAAACCGGCTGGCTCACGGGAGAGATCGAGGCGTTGTTCAGATAGGCGCGACGGGCCGTGATCGGAAAGAGGGAGCGTGCGGTGTCGAGCGTCACGTCCGAAAGCTGTTTCTGATATGGGAGGTGCGCCCCCAAGGCTGCGGTAACCGACACCGTTCTTCTCCGTTGCGACAAGGTGGCGGGATGCTACGGCAGCGCTCGGTCAAGCCTCAAATTCGTTATGCGCCACGATCCATGCGCCATAGGCATGAGCGATTGCGATCCGGCGATGAATCGGGCGAGTCCCGTTCAGGGTGCGGTCCGGAAAATGCGCCAACGGGCGCTATTGTCCTATGCGCGAGCAGCATAAGTATCCGGCGATTTCGCATTGTTGCGGGGCAGCGAGAGTTGCTAGCGTTCATGCACAAGAGGTAGCCGCGTGCCTTCCGTGACCCTCTCGGCGGAAGATGAAGCGGTCCTGAAGAGAAGCGCCGGTCAGGCGCCGGGACTACCATCCAGGCACGGAAGCGATCCGCGCCCCACAACCAAAAAATGGGGAATTCCTGATATGTTCAACGTCATGAATCGTCGTCAAATCCTGCGTGCCGGCGGCGCCCTCGGCGCAATCGCCGCGGCCGGCTCCCTGCCCGCCATGCTGGCCCCGACCGTCGCCGCCGCCGCCGGACAGCTCGTCATCACCAGCTATGGCGGCCGCTACGAGCGCTTCTGGCGCGAGGTGCTGCTGCCGCCGTTCGAGCAGGAGACCGGCACGCAGTCCGTCGTGGACATCGGGCTGGGCGTCAACTGGGCGGCCAACCTCCGCGCCAGCGGGCCCGACAATCCGGCCTATTCCTTCGTCATGATGAACGAGCTGGTCGGCGCGCTGCTGCGTCAGGAAGGCTTCTTCAAGCAGTGGCCGGCGGAGAAGGTGCCGAACCTCGCCAAGGTTCATCCGAAGGCGGTCGTGGACGGCGGCATGGGCGTCACCGCCATGGTCTCGCCCATCGGCATCGCCTACCGCACCGACCTCGTGACGACGCCGCCCAAGTCGTGGAAGGACCTGTGGGACAACGAGGAATTCAAGAACAGGCTCGGCCTGTTCCAGATCAGCAACACGGCCGGCTACATGTTCCTGATGATGATCTCGCAAATCTACGGCGACGGCCCGCTCGATTTCGACGCCGGCTTCGCGCAGGTGGAGAAGCTGGTTCCCTTCCCCACGGGCGACCTGGCCGGCGCGCTGGCGATCCTCTTGTCGCGCGGCGAGATCGTCGCCTGCCCGCTCGATCTCGGCGAGACGATCAACATGCAGAAGAAGGGGCTGCCGGTCGCGTTCCTCGCTCCCGAGGAAGGCATGTTCATGTTCGACCAGACCTTCAGCCTGCTGCGGGCCGCGCCCAACGAGGATGCGGCATGCGCGTTCCTGAACTATCTTCTGTCCGAGGACGTGCAGATCAAGCTCGCGGAAGAGTTCTCCTACATCCCGGTCAATATAGACACCAGGCTCCCGGACGAACTCGCGGAGACGCTGATGCTGACGGCCGACGACCTCGAGGGCATCGTCACCTTCGACTGGATCGAGGCGACGAAGGTCCGCGACCAGGTGACCGAGCGCTGGAATCGCATGGTTCGTTGAGAAACAGATGACCAAGCTGGCGATCCGGGAGCTTGAAAAACGCTTCGAAGCGTTTCTCGCGGTTGAGAAGTTCAATCTCGAAGCCGGGGAGGGAGAATTCGTCTCCCTTCTCGGTCCGTCGGGCTGCGGCAAGACGACGACGCTGCGGTGCGTCGCAGGGCTCGAGGACCCGAGCGCGGGCACCATCCTGTTCGACGATGTCGAGGTGACGCATCAGCCGCCCGAGAAGCGGTCGATCGGGATGGTTTTCCAGAACTACGCCCTGTTCCCGCACATGACCGTCGGCGAGAATGTCGGCTTCGGGCTGATGATGCGCGACATTCGCGGCGCGGAGGCGGCCCGGCGCATCGCCTCCGTGCTGGAGATGGTGCAGCTCGGCGGCTCGGAGGAGCGCTACCCCCGGCAGATGTCCGGCGGGCAGCAGCAGCGCGTGGCGCTGGCGCGCGCGCTGGTGTTCGAGCCGAAGCTGCTTCTGCTCGACGAGCCGCTCGCCAATCTCGACGCGAAGCTGCGCGACGAGATGCGCTTCTTCATCCGCTCGCTGCAGCAGCGCGTCGGCATCACCACGCTCTATGTCACGCACGATCAGGCCGAGGCCATGGCGATGTCCGACCGCATCGTCGTGATGTTCGGCGGCAGGATTCACCAGATCGGCGACGCCAGGAGCATCTATCACCGCCCGCGCACCCGGGAGGTGGCGGCCTTCATCGGCCAGGCCAACCTTTTCGACGCCGAGGTCAAGGGGCGCGAGGGCGAGACCGTCCTTCTGAAAACCGCCTTCGGCGACTATCGGGCGAAGACCGACGATCCGGCCGGCGCAGCCGACAAGGGCGCGCTGATGGTACGGCCCGAGGCCGTGCGGCTGCGCGCCGCCGGTACGCCGGGCGGGCTCGCCGCGACCGTCGAGGAAGCGCACTTCCTCGGCAACCTCGTCGACTACAAGCTCAGGCTGGCCGACGACACGCCCGTCGCGGCGCAGGCGATCGGCGACCTCGAATTCGAGCCCGGAACGCCGGTCAGCGTGTCGTTCGACGAGAACCGCAGTTGGCTGGTGCGATGAGCGGCGCCACCTCATACCGGTCCCCGGCGCTGCTCCTCGGGCTTCCGGCCATCGTCGCCGTAGGGCTGTTCATCATCCTGCCCTATGCCGAAATCATCCTGATGAGCTTCAGGCCGTCCTCGACGAGCGCGATCTACGGCGAAGGCTTCACGGTCGCCAACTATGTCAGGATTCTGACCGACTCCCTCTATCTCGGCATGCTGGCCGACACGTTCTGGCTTGCCGGCCTGACGACGCTTTTCTGCCTCGTCCTCGGCTTTCCGGTCGCGTTCCATCTCGGGCGGACGCAGACGAGATGGCGCGGCCTGCTCTACGCGCTGGTCCTCTCGCCTCTCCTGACGGGCGTGGTCATTCGCTGCTTCGGCTGGATCGTGCTGCTTTCCAACACCGGCCTCGTCAACGAGCTGCTCTCGCTCGTCGGTCTCGGACCCTACAGGCTGATGTACAACCAGGTGGGCGTGGTGGTGGCGCAGGTCCACGTGTTCCTGCCCTTCATGATCCTGCCGATCATGAACTCGGTCCAGAACATCGATCCCCGCTACGAGGAAGCCGCCCGCACCATGGGGGCGTCCAGGGGACGGGTGTTTCGCCACGTCCTGCTGCCGCTGACGATGCCGGGCGTGCAGTCCGGCGTCCTGCTGGTCTTCGTGCTTTCGGCGAGCGCCTATGTGATCCCCGTGCTCCTCGGCGGCGGGCAGGTGCAGACGATGACGACGGTCATGGTCCAGCAGCTCATGGGCAGCCTGCTGTGGCCGTTCGGCGCCGCGCTGGCGCTGGTTCTGGCCGCCTCGATGACGATCGCGATCGTCGTCTTCATCCTGCTGATGAAACGCAGCATGCGGGGGCTGGCATGAGACGGTCTTCCCTGACCCTCCTGATCCCGATCGCGGCGGTCTACGTCTTCCTGCTGGTGCCGATCGTGATCGTGATCCTGACGTCGCTCAATTCGGCCGCCTATCTGTCGTTCCCGCCGGAAAGCCTGTCCTTGCGCTGGTATCGGGCGTTCTTCGCATCGAAGGCTTTCATGGACGCCTTCGTGCTCTCCCTGCAGATCGGCGTTCTGACCGCGCTGATATCCACGGCGATCGCGACTCCGGCGGCGCTGTTCTACGTGCGCCACCTGCAGCGCGCCCGCGAGCAGTTCCGCGTCGCCATCATGTCGCCCATGCTGCTTCCGGAAGTGCTGACGGCGATCGCGCTGCTGTTCTTCTTCAATCACTTCTTCGCCGGCCAGCGCACCGTCGTGCCGCTGCTGATCGGCCACGTCGTGGTGACGCTGCCGCTGGTGTTCCTGACCGTGACCTCGGCCCTCTACAACATGCCTCCCGCGGTCGAGGAAGCGGCGCGCACGCTCGGCGCGAACGCATTCAGGACCTTCCGGCTGGTCACGCTGCCGCTCATCAAGTCGGGCATCGTGACCGGGGCGATGCTGGCGTTCATCCTGTCCTTCGACAACGTCAACATCTCGCTCCTGCTCAAGCCGGTCGGATCGACGACGCTGCCAATTCAACTGTTCGACTATCTGCGCTATGATTTCGACCCGACCGCCGCGGCGGCCTCGACGGTGTCGGTGGTGCTGACGCTGGCGATCGTCGTGCTGATAGACCGGCTTTACGGGCTCAAGACGGTTCGGTTCTAAGAATCAGACATGCCCGACGGAGCTCAGATGGACATACGGCTTGAATGGTTGCGTGCCTTCCGCGCGATCATGCAGGCGGGCACCGTGACCAGCGCGGCCAACATCGTCCTGCGCACGCAGCCCCAGATCAGCCGCATGATCGCCGGACTGGAGGCCTCCCTCGGCTTCCAGCTCTTCACGCGCGAGGGCCGCCGGCTGATCCCCACCGAGGACGGGTTGCGCTTCTACGGCCATATCGAGCCGCTCCTCATCAATTTCGAAGGGCTGAAGGACATTGCCCAGGATATCAAGGAGCGCCGGGGCAAGCCGCTCGTCGTCGCCGCCGAGCCGTTCCTGCTGCACTCGCTGATACCCGAGGCGGTGGACGCGATGCACCACGTGACCGAGGTGGGCTTCGCCATCGACCTGTGCGTGCGCGAACTCGGCCTGTGGATGTCGCGCAGCAACGTCGATCTCGCCGTGGTCGCGCTGCCCTTCACCCAGAGCGACATGGAGCGCGTGGCGTTCGCCGAGGCCGAGCTGGTCGCCTCGCTGCCGGAAGACCACCCGCTCGCCGACAGGGAGGTCGTCGACATCGTCGACCTCGCGGGCGAGCCGTTCGTCGCCCTGCGCCCGAACACGCTGCTGCGCTCCCAGATCGATCTCGCGCTGATGCGCCAGGGCGGGGCCTTCCGGCCGGTGATGGAGACCGGCTCCGGCGTCACCGCCTGCTCGATGGTGGCGCGGGGCGTCGGCGTCTCGATCAGCGACCCGATCGTCGCGCGCTCCTTCGTCGGGCACGGCGTGGTGATGCGGCCGCTCTCCTCGCCCATGAAGCTGACCTACGGCTTCCTCGTCGAGCCGGCCAGCACGATCAATCCGCTCATCCGCAAGATGGCGATGTGCGTGATCGAGGCCGTCGAGGAGCTGGGCGGCGACTTCGTGACGACCGCGCCGTTCCTGGAAAGCCGCGCATTTCCCTTCCTCGCCGGAACCGCCGGAAAGGGCAGGCCATGACGCCTTCTTCCGTCGATCCGCGCATGAACGGCCCGCGCGTCGGGCTGATCGTTCCGTCGCTGAACACCACGACGGAGCCCGATCTCGTGCGTCAGGCGCCGGCGGATATCGGCTTCTTCTCCACCCGCGTCTACATGCGCCTCTCCACGCCGGAAGACCTGCGCGGGATGAACGCGCAGCTCGACGATGCCGCGCGGCTCGTCGGCTCGACCAGCCCCGATCTCGTGGCCTACGCCTGCACCGCCGGCACCTTCCTCGACGGCGGCTCCGCGCTCGCCGCGATCACGGAAAGGATCGCCGGCGCCGCCGGCTGCCCGGTCGTCACCACATCCGCGGCGATGGTCGATGCGCTGAGGGCTCTGGATGTGAGGCGGGTCGCGGTCGCCGCGCCCTATCCGCATGACATCACGCAGGCCGAATGCGGCTTCCTTCTCGAAAGCGGCTTCGAGATTCCTGCATGGAAGACCCTGGGCCGCTCGGGCGCCGCGATCCGCGCCACACCGGGGGAGGAAATCCTCGACCTCGTCCGCGAGGCCGATCATCCCGACGCGGAAGCCGTCTTCGTGAGCTGCACCGACCTTCGCGCGTTCGAGCTCGTCGGCGAGCTGGAGGCCCTGACGGGCAAGCCGGTGCTGACCAGCAATCAGGTCACGCTGTGGGCGATCCTCAAGGCGCTCGGACGCAAGGCGCAACGTCCGGGCGGGACACTGATCGACCGATACGTCTAGGAACGGATTCCATGTCGTCCTCGCCGCTTCTCGACGTCTACAGACGCTCGGACGTCGAAGTGGTCCGCGGCAGCGGGCTGCGCGTCTGGGATTCGCGGGGCAGATGCTATCTCGACTTCATGGGCGGGATCGCCGTCCTCGCGCTCGGCCACTGCCCGCCGCGGCTCGTCGAGGCGCTGCACCGGCAGGCGCAGACCCTGTGGCACGCCTCCAACCTGCTCGCGACCCCCGGCGCGAAGAAGGTCGCGCGCCGGCTCGTCGACAACAGCTTCGGCGACGTGGCGTTCTTCAACAACAGCGGCAGCGAGGCGGTTGACCTCGCCATCAAGCTGGTGCGCCGCTATTTCAACACGCACCGGACCGAGCCGGCCCGCTGGCGCATCGTCACCATGGAGCGCGGCTATCACGGCCGCACGCTGGCGACCATCGCAGCCGGCGGCTCGGACAAGCTGACCGACGGCTTCGAGCCGCTGATGGGCGGTTTCGACCGCGTCGCATTCGGCGATCTGGCCGCCGCGGAGGCGGCGGTCGGCCCGGAGACGGCGGCGATATTACTGGAGCCGGTTCAGGGCGACGGCGGCATCGTGGTTGCGGACGGCGACTATATGCGGGGCCTGCGCCGGCTCGCCGACCGGCACGGGCTGCTCCTGATCCTCGACGAGGTGCAGACCGGGTTCGGCCGCACCGGAAGGCTCTTCGCCCACGAGCATGCCGGCATCGCGCCGGACATTCTCGCCTTCGGCAAGGGGGTGGGCGCCGGCTACCCGCTGGCCGGCATCCTGACCACGCAGAAGGTCGCTGACTGCATGAACAGGGGCTCGCATGGCGGCACGCTGGCCGGCGCGCCGCTGGGCATGGCCGTTGCCGACGCCGTGCTCGACGCGTTGCTCGAGGACGGCTTCCTCGAACGGGTCGCGGAGCGCGGCGAACGGCTCGGCCGGCGGCTGGAAGAGCTGGTCCGCGACTATCCCGGGACATTCGCCGCCGTCCGCGGCATCGGCCTGCTCCGCGGCCTGCAATGCCGGCGTGACCCATGGCAGATGGCCGCGGAATTGAGAGCGGCCGGCCTGCTCGTCGCTCCCGCGATGGACGACGTCATCCGCATCGTGCCTCCGCTCGTCGTCGGCGAAGCCGAGATCGACGAGGCGGCCGATATCCTGCGTAAGGTGGCGGACGGTGCGGCCTCAGCGTGACTGCGGACGTTCCGGCAGGGCGGCGATGCAGTCGATCTCGATGTCGATGTTGTTCAGCATGGCGGCGACCGTGGTGCGCGCGGCCGGTCCGGCGGGCACCACCTCGCGATAGACCGCGTCATAGCGCCTGAACAGCGCGATGTCGGACAGGAAGACCGTCACCTTGACCATGTCCTCCAGGTCCGCTCCGGCGCCGTTCAGGATCGTGCGCAGGTTGGCGAGCGTCTGGCGAACCTGGTCCTCGAAGGTGCCTTTCACCTCGCGTGTCGCCGGGTCGGCCGGTCCCTGGCCGGCGACGAAGACGAAGCCGTTCGCGATGACCGCGTGTGAATAGTGGCCGGCCGGCGAGACCGCCCCCGGCACCATGATCGCCTTGCGCATGACGCATCTCCGAGACTATGTTCCCGGCCGAGGAGTATCCGTCCGCGAGCGGCCGCGCCAACCGGTTTCGCGCCGCCGCTTATGCATAATCCGCCAGTCCTTATGCGGCGGCAAAGTCGGGCGTTCCGCCGGATCGGAGCATCACCCCCGCAGCAAACGGCAGTCATTATGCGCTGGGCGCATACCCCCCTGCCCATTTCGCATTTCGTTGTTCGGGATCGCACCTCCTATGTAGGTGTCGGTGACGAGGTGACGGAAACGGTCAATGCAGGCGCTGAAGCAGAATCATCCCTCCCCCGGATACCGGCTCGCCGCCGACATCGGCGGCACATTCACGGATATCGTGCTGGAGGGGGCGGACCGTCGCTGGTCGCACAAGACGCTGACCACCTACGACGCGCCGGAACGCGCCATCCTCGACGGCATCGACGTCCTGCTCTCGCAGGCCGGCATCTCGCCCGCCGAGGTTTCCATATTCGTCCACGGCATGACGCTTGCGACGAACGCCGTTCTGGAGCGGCGCGGCGCCCGCACCGCTCTCCTGACCACCGAAGGTTTCCGCGACACGCTCGAGATCGGCTACGAGACGCGCTACGACGCCGCCGACCTGATGCTGGTCAAGCAGAAGCCGCTGGTGGCGCGGGAATACCGGCTGACTGTCCGGGAGCGCATGTCGGCGCAGGGCGAGGTCCTGCTGCCGCTCGACGAGCGGGATCTGGAGCGCGTCGCCGGCGAGTTGCGTCGCCTCGAGGTCGAGAGCCTGGCGATCGGGTTCCTGCATTCCTACGCCAATGCCGGGCATGAGGAACGGGCCCGTGACGTCCTCCGCAGGAAGCTGCCGGGCCTCTCGATCAGCATTTCCAGCGAGGTGTGCCCCGAAATCCGCGAATACGAGCGCATGTCGACCGTGTGCGCCAACGCCTATGTGCAGCCGCTCGTCAAGGCCTATCTCGACCGCCTGCGCTCCAGCCTCGACGGGCGCGGGCTGACCGCCCCCGCCTTCCTGATGGGGTCGGCCGGCGGCATCATTCCGCTCGACATCGCCAAGCGCGTCCCGATCAGGCTGATCGAGTCCGGCCCGGCCGGCGGCGCGATCCTGTCGGCGTCCATCGCGCAGGAGCTGGGCTTGCAGAAGGTGCTGTCGTTCGACATGGGCGGCACGACGGCCAAAGTCTGCTTCATCGAGGACGGCGAGCCGCATGTGGCGCCCGTCTTCGAGTTCGACCGTCAGGCGCGCTTCAGGAAGGGCAGCGGCCTGCCCTTGCGCACCCCCGTGGTGGAGCTCGTGGAGATCGGCGCGGGCGGCGGCTCGATCGCCTCGATCGACATTCTCGGCCGCATCGCCGTCGGGCCGCAGAGCGCCGGCTCGGAGCCGGGCCCGGTCTGCTACGGTCGGGGCGGCAAGGAGCCGACCGTCACCGACGCCGATCTGGTGCTGTCGCGCCTCGATCCGGACAATTTCGCCGGCGGCAGCATCGTGCTGGACGGGCCGGCCGCGGGCACGGCGCTGAAGGAGACGATCGGCGCGCCTCTTTCCCTCGGCGAGGCCGAGGCGGCGTTCGGCGTGGTCGAGATCGTCGACGAGACCATGGCCAACGCCGCGCGCGTCCACGCAGCGGAGCTCGGACGCGAGCTGCCCGAGCACGTCATCATCGCGTTCGGCGGCGCCGCGCCGCTTCATGCGGGAAGGCTGGCCGAGAAACTCGGCATTTCCCGCTACATCGTTCCGCGCAATGCGGGCGTCGGGTCGGCGCTCGGCTTCCTCCGGGCGCCGATGGCCTTCGACCTGGTGCAGACCGCGTTGACGCGCCTGGAGGACTTCAGGCCGGAAAAGGTCCGGGCGTTCCTTTCCGGCCTTCAGCGGAAGGCCGAGGCGCTTGCGGCCTCGCTGCCGGGCGACCGGGAGCTGGTCGCCGCCTTCAGCTGCGCCATGCGCTACCGCGGGCAGGGCTACGAGGTTGCCGTTCCCATCGCGACGGCGACGCCGTCGGCCGACGAGCTGCGCGCGAGTTTCGAGGCCGAGTATACCAGGCTGTTCGGCCGCATCATCCCCGGAGGCGAGGTCGAGGTCCTGTCGTGGCAGTTGCGGCTTTCCCGCCAGACGTGGCAGGCCGGGAGCGTGCCCGTGGCGGCCGAGGACCACGCCGGCCCGGTCTCGGGAACGCGGAAGGTCTTCGAGCCCCAGCTCAGGACCTATGTCGATCACGCCATCATACGGCGCGACGATCTCGCGCCGGGTGCCCGCTTCGAGGGTCCGGCGATCGTCGTGGAGGCCGAGACCAGCACGGTCGTGCCGGCTTCCTTCGACGGCGCGGTCGACGGCTTCGGCAATCTGGTCATGACGAGAAAGGAAGGAGCATCCCGATGAATGCGTCCCACTCCGGCCTCACGCCGATCAAGATGCAGGTTGCCTGGAACCGTCTGATCGCGCTGGTCGAGGAGCAGGCGCAGACATTGCTGCGCACTGCCTTCAGCTCCATCGTGCGCGAATGCGGCGATCTTTCCGCCGGCATCTTCGACCCGTCCGGCCGCATGCTCGCGCAGGCCGTGACCGGAACGCCGGGGCACATCAACACCATGGCGCGCTCGGTGTTTTCCTTCCTGGAAGCGTTCCCGGTCGAGACGCTCAAGGAAGGCGACATCCTCGTCACCAACGATCCGTGGAAAGGGACCGGCCACCTCAACGACTACATCGTCGTCACCCCGGCTTTCCGCAATGGACGCGTCGTCGCGCTCTTCGCCTGCACGGGACACATGACCGACGTCGGCGGCATCGGCTTCAGCCCGGAAGGCTCCGACGTGTTCTGCGAGGGGGTCTACGTCCCGGTGATGAAGCTGGCCGAAGGCGGACGCATGAACGAGACGCTGATGCGGATCGTCAAGAGCAACTGCCGCGTCCCCGCCGAGCTGGAGGGCGACATGTATTCGCTCATCGCCGCCAACGAGGTTGCGGTGAGACGGCTCGCCGAGATGATGGACGAGACCGGCCTCGAGGATCTCGACGCGGTCGCCGATCATATCATCGCCGCGTCCCGCGACGCGGTGAGGACGCGCATCGCCGCGCTTCCGAAGGGAACGGCGTCCTACAGCATGACCGTCGACGGCTTCGAGGAGCCGGTCGAGCTGGTCGGCACTCTGACGGTGGACGACGACGGCGTGCGTTTCGACTGGACCGGCACGTCCGGCCTCTCGCGCTACGGCATCAACGTGCCGATGAACTACACCACCGCCATGACCGCCTATGCGCTCGTCTGCGCCATCGCGCCCGACGTGCCCAACAACGAAGGCGGCCTCTCCCAGTTCTCGGTGACGGCTCCTGAGACATCCATCGTCAACGCGCGGTGGCCGAGCCCGGTCGCATGCCGGCACGTCATCGGCCTGCTTCTGCCCGACGTCGTGTTCGGCTGCTTCGACCAGCTCGTTCCGGACAAGGTCCCGGCCGAGGGCGCCTCGACCCAGTGGTCGCTGATGCTGCGGGGCGGCTCGCCGTCGGATACGTGGGCCATCTCCATCGTCACCAATGGCGGCAGCGGCGCGCGGCCGGGCGCGGACGGCCTTTCGGCCACCTCCTTTCCGAGCAACGTGCGCGGCACGCCGGTCGAGATCGTCGAAAGCACGACGCCGCTCGTCATCTGGAAGCGCGAGCTGCGGGAAGGTTCCGGCGGCGACGGGCGGTGGAAGGGCGGATTCGGACAGGACATGGAGATCGGCACGACGGAGAACGGGCCGTTCACGCTATTCGCGTCCTTCGACCGCATCCGATATCCGGCGCGCGGCCGCATGAGCGGCCTTCCCGGAGCGCCGGGCGAACTGGAGATCGCCGGCGGCCGCAAGCTGGCCGGCAAAGGCACGCATGTCGTCAAGCCGGGCGAGCGGCTGGTCGTGCGCACGCCCGGCGGCGGTGGCTACGGGCCGGCCCGCTAGAGCAATTCAGGAAAAGTGCGGAGCGGTTTTCCGCCCGGAATTGCGGGAGAAAGATCGCTTCATCGTTTCCGTGAAACGGTGAAGCGATCCAGGCACATCCGGCGCATCGCGCGGCAGACGCCGATCGTTCGGGAAAGCCATGCCGCGGCGTGGTCAGACCCGCCGCCGTCTCGAACGCCTTGTCATCTTGTCGCAGCAGCGGAACCCGCCGGCCGTTCGCGGGTTTGACCTGTTCGGCAGCCGCAGGCCGCCGCCATTTGTCATCGGCGCTTCGTCCGGAGGCAGGCCGGCGGTCCCTCGGCACCGTACCCAGGCGAGAAGGGGACGGGACGAAGATGTTCGATGGCTTTGACGCGCTTCTGCTTGCACGCATCCAGTTCGCGTTCACCGTCTCATTCCACTTCATCTTTCCTGCCTTCACCATCGGGCTGGCGAGCTACCTCGCGGTGCTGGAAGGGCTCTGGCTATGGACGGGCCGCTCCGTCTATCTCGACCTCTTCCGATACTGGATCAAGATCTTCGCGCTGAGCTTCGCCATGGGCGTCGTCTCGGGCATCGTGCTGTCCTACCAGTTCGGCACCAACTGGTCGGTCTTCTCCGACCGCGCCGGCCCCGTCATCGGGCCGCTGATGGCCTACGAGGTGCTGACCGCCTTCTTCCTGGAGGCCGGCTTCCTTGGGATCATGCTGTTCGGAATGACGCGCGTCGGAAAAGGCCTGCACTTCACCGCGACGCTCGCGGTCGCCGTCGGAACGCTGCTGTCGTCCTTCTGGATTCTCTCGGCCAACTCGTGGATGCAGACCCCGACCGGCCATGCGATCAACGAGGCGGGGCAATTCGTGCCAGTCGACTGGTGGCAGATCGTCTTCAACCCCTCCTTCCCCTATCGCCTCGCCCACACGGTTCTGGGGGCCTATCTGACGACCGCGCTGGTGGTGGGCGCCGTCGGCGCCTGGCATCTGCTGCGCGACAGGACGAACGAGGGCGCGCGGGTGATGTTCTCGATGGCGATGGGATTGATCGTGGTCGCCGCCCCGATCCAGGCGGTGGCCGGAGATTTCCACGGCCTCAACACGCTCGAGCATCAGCCGACGAAGGTGCTTGCGCTGGAAGGGCATTTCCAGAGCCATCCCGACGGCGCTCCGCTTTATCTTTTCGGCTTGCCAGACGAAGAGAACGCGACGGTCCGCTACCCGGTCGCGATCCCGAAGCTCGGCTCGCTGATCCTGCACCACAGTCTCGACGCTCCGGTCGCGGGCCTCGAGACGGTGCCGCGGGAGGAATGGCCGCCCGTTGCGGTGGTCTTCTGGTCCTTCCGCATCATGGTGGGGCTCGGCCTGCTGATGATCGCGCTCGGCGGCCTCGCCCTGGTCGCGCGCCTGCGCGGCCGCCTCCATGACTGGCGCGGCCTGCACCGCTTCGCCCTGGCCATGGGGCCGGCGGGCTTCATCGCGGTGATCGCCGGCTGGGTGACGACGGAGGTGGGCCGACAGCCATACACCGTCTACGGCCTGCTGCGCACGGCCGACTCGGTCTCGCCGCTCGACGCACCCGCGGTCGCGTCCTCGCTCGTCGCCTTCGTCGTCGTCTATTTCGCCGTCTTCTCGCTGGGCGCCTGGTACATCCTGCGGCTGATGGCCCATGCGCCCATGACGGCGGAACCCGGCCTCGAGGCGGGAGATGCGCCGATCCGCACGGCGGGCATCACGCCGGCACCGGCGCTCGATCCGGACCGCGCCATCGGATCGGACGTGGAAGGGAGATGACGATGGATCTGCCGACGCTCTGGGCCTTCATCCTCGCCTTCGCCGTGTTCGCCTATGTCGTGCTGGACGGCTTCGATCTCGGGATCGGCATCCTGTTCCCGGCGCTGCAACGCGGCAGCGAGCGGGACCAGGCCATGAACTCCGTCGCCCCGGTCTGGGACGGCAACGAGACGTGGCTCGTGATGGGCGGCGGGGGGCTCCTTGCCGCGTTCCCGCTCGCCTATGCGATCATATTGCCCGCGCTCTACGCGCCGATCATCGCGATGCTCCTCGCCCTGATCTTTCGCGGCGTCGCGTTCGAGTTCCGTTGGCGCGATCCCGCCCACCAGAAGTTCTGGGACGTTTCCTTCGCCGGAGGCTCGGTTCTGGCCGCCTTCGCGCAGGGCGTGGCCTTGGGCGCCCTCCTCCAGGGGATCACGGTCGAAGGCCGGGAATATGCCGGCGGCTGGTGGGACTGGCTTTCGCCCTTCAGCCTGCTGACCGGCGTCAGCGTCGTCATCGGCTACGCGCTCCTCGGTTCGACCTGGCTGATCATGAAGACCGAGAGCACGCTGCAGGAGCGTGCCTTTCGTTTCGCCGGGCTGGCCGGCATCGGAACGATCGCCTGCATCGTGGCCGTGAGCGCCGCCACCCCCTTCCTCGAGGAAGCGTATTACGAGCGCTGGTTCGCCTGGCCGCGCGTCCTGTTCGTCGCGCAGGTGCCGTTGCTGGTGGCCCTGGTGGCCGCGGGGCTGGCCTTCAGCCTGCGGCGGCGGCACGAGCGGCTGCCGTTCCTTCTATCGCTGGCGCTGTTCGCGCTCAGCATCCTCGGTCTGGGCATCAGCGTCTTCCCCGATGTCGTGCCGGGCAGGATCAGCATCCATGAGGCGGCCGCTCCCGAAGCGAGCCTGATCTTCATGCTGATCGGGGCCAGCATCCTCATCCCGATCATTCTCGTCTACACCGGCTATTCCTACTGGATCTTCCGCGGGAAGGTCGGCCACGAGGGCTACCATTGAGCCCCGGGAACCCCGACCCGCTCTGGCGGCGGCTGCTGTGGTTCGCAGGACTGTGGGCGGCGGGCGTGGCTACGGTGGCCGCGGTGAGCTACGGAATCCGGCTGTGGCTCTTGTAGAACGTCAACGGCTTGCCGCCTAAGGCGGCGCTCCAGCCGGCAACCCGGCCAAGCGTCCGCACGGCCCACACGAGGGGGCCGAGAACGATCCTCGCCAGCGCGGCCAAGGCGAGGCACAGCGCCGCGTAGGCGACGAAGACGCCGGCCCACGCCGGCAGGCCGGCCTGCTCCGCCAGCCAGCCGCCGGCGCCGGCAACGAGATGCGGG
>JACZJD010000059.1 GCA_014860725.1 Aquamicrobium sp. | reverse complement strand
CCGCCCGTCGCCCCCTCGATCACGTGGATGAAGGCGAGGCCGCGCGAGGCGAGGCCGCGCGCGACATGCTCGAACAGCGGCTGCGGGTCCGGATCGGCGGCGTCGTTGGCCGGCGTGACCGGCGACAGGCGGATGCCGACGCGGCCGGCGCCCGCGCCCTCGGTGACCGCATCGACCACCTCGAATAGGAAGCGGGCGCGGTTCTCGATCGAGCCGCCATAGGCGTCGGTGCGCTGGTTGCTGCCCGAGCGCAGGAACTGGTCGACCAGATAGCCGTTGGCGGCGTGGATCTCGACGCCGTCGAAGCCCGCCTCCTCCACCGCCGCCTTCGCGGCGCGGCGATAGTCGTCGAGGATGCCGGGAATCTCGCCGAGGTCGAGCGCGCGCGGCTCCGAGGTTTCGGCGAAGGCGCCGGTGCCGTCCGGGTTGATGAGATAGGTCTTCGACTTCGCACGGACCGCCGAGGGCGCCACCGGCTTGCTGCCGCCGGGCTGCAGCGTCTCGTGCGAGATGCGCCCGACATGCCAGAGCTGGGTGACGATGCGCCCGCCCGCCTCGTGCACCCCGTCCGTCACGCGCCGCCAGCCGGCAAGCTGCTCGGGCGCGTAGAGGCCCGGCACGTCGGCATAGCCCTGCCCCTGATGGCTGATCGCCGTGCCTTCGGTAATCAGAAGCCCCGCCGACGCCCGCTGCGCGTAGTATTCGGCCACCAGCTCGCCCGGCACCGCGCCCGGCGACCGGTTGCGCGTCAGCGGTGCCATGACGATGCGGTTGGGGGCCGCGATGGCGCCGAAGGTGATGGGGTCGAAAAGCGTGGTCATCTGTTCACCGTTGCTAGAGATCGTTGAGGGAGGAACGGAAGGCGTCGATCGCCTTCTCGTCGCGGGCATAGAAGACATAGGGGCCGACCTTGCGCGTCGTGACGAGGCCGCTGGCGGCGAGCACGGCGAGATGCGCCGAGATCGTCGACTGCGACAGGCCGCAGCGCTCGAAGCTGCCCGCGCACACGCCCATGTCCAGCGGGTGCGCCTGACCGGAGAAGTGCTGTTCGGGAGCCTTGAGCCAGGCCAGCATGGTGCGGCGCACCGGGTGCGCGAGCGCCTTCAGGATCGTGTCGTGATCGACCTTCATATCGTCCATCGGCGATATATGGATCGTGTTTCGGCGAATTGCCAGCAATGCGATTTCAAATTTCCGCCGCGAGGCGAAAACAGGCGCGCCGGCCCGCAGCCGCGCGCAGCGCAATGCCGTCATCCCGGCCAAGGCCGCGCAGCGGCCGCCGAGCCGGGACCCATCGGCCGGAACATCGTCGCGCGCGGCCCGGTCCTCGCGCTGGCGCACCTCAGGACCGCATCGCAAGCCTTGAACCCGGCCGCGCCGCTCAATGGGTCCCGGCTCTCCCTCGCAAGCTCGGTCGGCCGGGATGACGCGGGGGCGGCCACGGTTCAGTCGAAACTCGCCTCGCCCTACACGTAGCGGTTGACGACGTTCTCCAGATATTCCTGCCGGCCGGAGCGCGGCTGCGGCTCGATGCCTTCGGAAAGCACGCGCGCCGAGATGTCCTCGAGCGTCCGCCGGCCAGAGAGCATGGCCTGCGCCTCGGCCGCCTGCCAGCCGGCGTAGCGGGCCTCGAGCGGATCGCTCAATGCCTTGTCCTCGAGCATCCGCGC
>JACZJD010000414.1 GCA_014860725.1 Aquamicrobium sp. | reverse complement strand
ACGTACATCGCCAGCCGTTCAAGGCCGTAGGTCAGCTCGCCCGCCACCGGCGCGCATTCGATGCCGCAGACCTGCTGGAAATAGGTGAACTGCGACACCTCCATGCCGTCGCACCAGCATTCCCAGCCGAGGCCCCAGGCGCCGAGCGTCGGGCTTTCCCAGTCGTCCTCGACGAAGCGGATGTCGTGCAGCTTCGTGTCGATGCCGATGGCGTCGAGCGAGCCGAGATAGAGCTCCTGCAGGTCCGGCGGGTTGGGCTTCAGGATCACCTGATACTGGTAGTAGTGCTGGAGCCGGTTGGGGTTCTCGCCGTAGCGGCCGTCCTTGGGCCGGCGCGAGGGCTGGACATAGGCCGCGTTCCACGGCCGCGGACCGAGCGCCCGCAGCGTCGTCGCCGGGTGGAAGGTGCCCGCGCCCACCTCCATGTCGTAGGGCTGGAGGACGACGCAGCCGCGCTCGGCCCAGTAGCCGTGCAGCGTCAGGATGAGACCCTGGAACGAGCGGGTCGGATGCATGTGGGCAGGCAGGCTGGCGTTCACGGCGTGGCTCGCAGCGGCATGGACGGGAAAGGCCCCGTCCTAGAACCGCGGCCGGCAGGCGTCAAGGCGAGAGGCCTGCCGGAAGGCGCGAGGAGACGCCCCGCTCAGTTGGCCGGCTGCGGCAGGTTCAGCTCCTGCCCCGGCACGATGTAGCCGGGGTTGGCACGCAGGGCGGGATTGAGGTCGATGAGATCGGTATAGCGGTGGCCGTCGCCCAGAAGCTCGGCCGCGATCGACCACAGCGACTGCCCCTGCCGCACGACATAGGTCGAGGGACGCGCCGACGCGGTCTCGACCGCCGGCTCGTCCGGAACCTGCCGGTCGTCCAGCCCCTTGGGCAGCGGCACCATCGCCGGCGACTCGGCTGCGACCTCCTGCTCCTCCTCCTGCACGGCGGCATCCGACACCGGCGGCAGGCCGTCGGCCAGCTTCTTCTCGACCTCGGCCTTGAGGTCGGGCTCGGGGTCGAGCGCCAGCGCATGGTTCCACTGGAAGCCCGCTTCCAGCTTGCGGCCGACGCGCCAGTAGGCGTCGCCGAGATGGTCGTTGAGGATCGGGTCGGCCGGCATCAGCCCCACGGCGCGCTCCAGCTCGCGCACGGCGTCGTCGTAGCGGCCGAGGCGGTAGAAGGCCCAGCCGAGCGAATCGACGATGTAGCCGTCGCTCGGCCGCAGGTCGACGGCGCGCTGGATCAGCTCCAGCCCTTCCTCGAGGTTGATGTTCATGTCGACCCAGGAATAGCCGAGATAGTTCAGGACCTGCGGCTGGTCGGGGAACAGCTCCAGCGCCTTCCTGAAGTTCGGCTCGGCCTTGTCCCACTCCTTCAGCCGCTCATAGGCGATGCCGCGCTGGTAGAAGATGCTCCACTCCGCCCGCGTCGGCTCGCCGATGCGGGCGACGGCGCGCTCGTAAAGATCGGCGGCGGCGCGGTAGTTCTCCTGCGAGGCATAGACGCCGCCGAGCGACAGGTAGGCGCGCATGTCGCTCTCGTCGCGGGCGAGCGCCGCCTTCAGATGCGCGATGGCCTCGTCGTGGCGCTTGAGGTCGGCGAGGTTGAGGCCGAGCTGCAGCTCCGCGACCCGCTTGAGCGGCGAGCTGTCCGGGATGCGCTCGTAGAACGAGATCGCCGTCTCGGCGTCGCTCTGCTGCTCGGCGATGCCGGCGAGCTGGATCAGGATGGCGTCGCTCTGCGGCAGGAGGGCGAGCGCGTAGTGCAGGTAGAGCCGCACGAAGGACTCGCCGCCGCTGCGGTTGAGCGCGGTCGCGAGGTTGAGCAGCCCCTCGGCCGCGCCGGCCTTCGGATTCGGCACCAGCGGCGCGATGGCCCGGCCGTCGGCCATGCGGGCGCGCAGCGCCTGGATGGTGAGGCGGCCGGCGGCGAAGGAATCGGCCTTGTCGAGCACGGCCGCCGCCGCCTCGCGGTCGCCCTGGCGGACGAGGAAGCCGGCATAGGCCTCGAGCGAACGCAGATAGGTCTCGGGCGCGGCACCGGCCGCCGACAGGTTCCCGGCCGCGGTCTCGAACGCGGCGCGGGCCGCATCCGTCCTGCCCGCCTGCTCGGCGATCAGCGCGCGATGATAGGTGACGAAAAGATCGTACCACTCGGGGCCGGAAAGGTTCTCCAGAAAGGCGAGCGCGTCGTCGCCCTTGCCGTCGCCGAGCTTCGCCCATGCGGCCATCAGGCCGGTGATGAGCCGGTCGAGGTCGGATTCCAGCGACAGCTTGAGCCAGTATTCGGCATCGGCGTAGCGCCCCTGCCTGATCGCGTCCGTGCCGAGCGCCAGCCGCGAGAAGCGCTCGACCTCGGGCGTCTCCTTCAGCTTCTCGGCGAAGGGCAGCGCCTCGTCGAACTTTCCCTGCGAGATCAGGCCGAGCAGCAGGCTCTGCTGCACGGTGAGGTTGTCGGGGTCGAAGGCGAGCGCGCGGCGGTAGTAGGCGATCGCCGCGTCGAGGTCGTTGTCGCTCTCGGCGATGCGGGCCGCGAGATAGGCGCCCGACAGCGTGTTGACGGTGACGGGTTCCTGCTGGCCCGCAGGCGTCGTGGCCGCGCCCGCCCCGGATATGGCGCAGGCGACAAGGCCCGCCGCCGCGATCCACCGTCTCATTCCAAGCCGCATCGCTTCCCTTCCTGTCGGTCCGGCCTTCGGTTCGGCCAGCGTCGCCGCAAGCCGTGACTCGCAGCAACTTGAAGGCTCAAAGCATGGCCTTTTTGCGGACGCCGTTCAATCCGCCGCCGGCCGCCGCCGGAAATGCGGACGCCGGACGGGCCGTCCGCTCAGTTCACCCGGCTGATGCAGAAGTCGATCACCTCGAGGAGCGCGTCCTTCTGCGGGGTCTTTGCC
>JACZJD010000413.1 GCA_014860725.1 Aquamicrobium sp. | reverse complement strand
CACCGGCCCGGCGCCTTCGGTGCCGATGGCGACGGCGACGGGGGCGCGGTTGACGAGCGCGGGGGTGTAGAAGTCGCACAGCTCGGGCCGGTCGACCGCATTGACCGGGATGCCCGCCTTGCGCGCGGCGGCGGCGATGGCCGCGTCCTGCGCGGCATCGCCGGTTGCGGCGAAAGCGAGCACGGCCCCGGCGAGGAAGCCGTCGTCCCACGGCGCGCGGACGAGCTCGACGCCGTTGGCGGCCGCCCATTCGGCAAGCTGAGGCTCGGGCTCTTCGGCGACGATGATGAGCCGCGCTTCCGACTGCGAAAGGAGCCGCGCCTTGGCGAGCGCCATGTCGCCGCCGCCGGCGATGACGACGGCGCGATCCGTCACGCGCAGGAAGACGGGAAAGGCGTTGAGCCTGACCGGGGAGGGGGCACTTGCGTTCATGCCGGCAATTGTCGCCGCGCGGCCGCGGATTCTGAAGGGATGGTCTCGCGCCCGGCCCGATCCCGGAGGATGGATTTTCCCCGAAACCGCAGGCGGACAGACAATTTTACCGCTCCGGCCGCGGCCGGAGCAGGCAGGGTGCGGGACTCCGATCCGTGCCGGCGCTCAGGGGATCAGCGTAATCTCCCCGCGCCGGGCCTGCGCCGCCGGCTGGGCCAGCAGCAGCTCGGCGAGATCGCGCGGCAGGCTCAGCGTCACGCGGTCGTTCGCCACGGTTTCCGCCGTCGTCAGGTCGAGGATCATGCCGCCGGCCAGCGTCGCGTTGCTCTGCGGGTCGATCAGGATGAAGGCGCCGGTCTCGCGGCAGTCGGCGAAGCGGTCGAAATGCTGGTCCTCGTCGAACTGAAGGCGGATGCGCCCGATGGCGTTGACCGGCAGCGTCGAGGACGGCAGCCACTTGCCGGTGCCGAGATCGTAGACCTCGCTGACACGCAGCCGCACGCGCTTGACGCGACCGGCCGCCTTGAGGAGAAGGCGCGCGCCGTCGCTCAGCCCGTTGGCCTGGAGCGACACGACGGTGGCGGCGAAAGCCCGGCCCGCCAGCGGCGGGGCGTCGGGTGCGGCGAGGATGTCGCCCCGCGCCGCGTCCACCGGCCTGTCGAAGACGAGGGTGACGGCGTCGCCCGCGCCCGCCTGCGTCAGGTCGCCGTCATAGGTGACGATCCGCGTCACCGTGACGGTCTCGCCGGAATGGGCGACGGCGACGCGGTCCCCGGCCGCCAACACGCCGGCCGCAATGGTGCCCTGATAGCCGCGAAAGCTCTCGCCGGGGCGCGACACGCGCTGGATCGGCATGCGGAAGGGCAGGCGCGACTGCGCGGCGGGCTCGGCGTTCTCCAGCGCCTCGACCAGCGTCGGGCCGTCGTACCAGCCGAGGACGTCCGGGCCGACATCGACGATATTCTCGCCCTTCAGCGCCGAGATCGGGATGGCGGTGATGCGGAAGTCGCCGAGGAGGTCGGCATAGGCGCGGAACGCGCGCTCGATCCTTTCGAAGACGGCCTTGTCGTAGCCGACGAGGTCGATCTTGTTGACCGCCAGGATGATCTGGCGGATGCCCATCAGGTTGACGATGGCCGCATGCCGGCGTGTCTGCTCGAGGAGCCCGGCGCGGGCGTCGACCAGAAGGACGGCGAGGTCGGCGGTCGAGGCGCCCGTGGCCATGTTGCGCGTATATTGCTCGTGGCCCGGCGTGTCGGCGACGATGAAGGCCCGCCTTTCCGTCTGGAAATAGCGGTAGGCGACGTCGATGGTGATGCCCTGCTCCTGCTCGGCCTTGAGCCCGTCGAGCAGCAGGCCGAAATCCGGCAGCGACAGGTCGTTCTGGCGCGACCCCTTGGCGACGAGGGCGGCGCGGTGGTCGTCGGCGACCGACTTGGTGTCCCACAGCAGACGGCCGATCAGGGTCGACTTGCCGTCATCGACGCTGCCGCAGACGATGAAGCGCAGCCTCTGCCCGGACGGGACGAGGCCGCCCGCGCCGTGATCGCCGAGGGTGGCCGGGGAGAGGGCGCCGGGGCCGGTCGCCGGCCCTTGCGGCGCGTTGCCGGGTTCCTGCTGCATCAGAAGTAACCCTCGAGCTTCTTCTTCTCCATCGAGCCGGCCTCGTCGTGGTCGATGGCGCGGCCCTGGCGTTCGGAAACGGTCGCGGCCGTGACCTCGGCGATGATGTCGTCGATGGTGGCGGCCTGCGAGCGGATGCCGCCGGAAAGGGCGAAGCAGCCGAGCGTGCGGAAGCGGATCATGTCTTCCTGCCGGATCTCGCCCGGCCACAGCTCCAGCCGCGGGTCCTCGGCGAGGATAATCATGCCGTCGCGCAGCACGAAGGGCCGCCGCTTGGCGAAGTAGAGATCGACGATCGGGATTTCCTCGGCCTTGATGTAGTGCCAGATGTCGAGCTCGGTCCAGTTGGACAGCGGGAAGACGCGCACGCTCTCGCCCCTGGCGATGCGGCCGTTGTAGAGGTTCCACAGCTCCGGGCGCTGGTTGCGGGCGTCCCAGCGGTGGTCGGCCGAGCGGAAGGAGAAGATGCGCTCCTTGGAGCGCGAGGCGTCCTCGTCGCGCCGCGCCCCGCCGAAGGCGGCATCGTAGCGGCCGGCGTCGAGCGCCTGCCTGAGCGCCTCCGTCTTCATGACGTCGGTGAAGTGCGAGGAGCCGTGCACGAAGGGGCTCAGGCTCTCGGCCGCGCCGCGCGGATTGGTGTGGACCCGGAGATCGAGCCCGAGCTCGCGCGCCGTGCGGTCGCGGAACTCGATCATCTGCGCGAACTTCCAGCCGGTGTCGATGTGCAGCAGCGGAAAGGGCACCGGCTCGGGATAGAACGCCTTGTAGGCGACATGCAGCAGGACCGAGGAATCCTTGCCGATGGAGTAGAGCATCACCGGGCGCTCGAACTCGGCCGCCACTTCGCGGAAGATGTGGATCGCCTCGTTCTCCAGCGCCTTGAGGTGCGGCGACAGCCGCGAGCTGCGCTGATCGCTGGAAGAAAGAGACCGGGCTTGGACGGCTGTCATGACGCTGGCACTTCGACTTTCGATGGCGGGGAGGAGGGGATGACGGAGGCGGATTTGACGTGCAGGCCGCATTCGCG
>JACZJD010000412.1 GCA_014860725.1 Aquamicrobium sp. | reverse complement strand
GGATGGGGCAAGGTCAACAATTGGGCCTACCACACCGTGCCGCAGCAGGGTCTCGGCGGCCGCCGCGGTTACCAGCCGCGCGGACGGGCGCTGGGCGGATCGAGCGCCATCAACGCCATGCTCTACATTCGCGGCCACCGCAGCGACTACGACGACTGGGCGGCCCAGGGCGCCGAAGGCTGGGGATGGAACGACGTGCTCCCCTACTTTCTCCGCTCGGAAGGCAACGAGCGCGGCGAAGGACCGCTGCACGGCGGCGGCGGACCGCTGAAGGTCTGCGACCAGCGCAGCCCGCGGCCGATCACCAGGGCCTTCGTCGAGGCTTGCGCGGAGAACCAGATCCGCTTCAACGATGACTTCAACGGCCCCGAGCAGGAGGGCGCCGGCCTCTACCAGGTCACCCAGTTCTGGGGCGGACCGAAGAACGGCGAGCGCTGCTCGGCCGCGGCCGCCTACCTGCACCCGGTCATGGACCGGCCGAACCTGACCGTCCTGACGCGCGCCCGCGCCACCGGTCTCGTGCTCGACGGCCGCAGGGCCAAGGGCGTGCGCTTCCGCCGCAAGGGACGCGAAGAGACCGTCGCCGCCCGCCGCGAGGTGATCCTCTGCGGCGGCGCCTTCAACTCGCCGCAGATGCTGCTCCTCTCCGGCATCGGCCCGGCCGACGAGTTGCGCCGCCATTCCATCCCCGTCGCGCACGAGCTGCCCGGCGTCGGCCGCAACTTGCAGGACCATCTCGACTTCATCATCGGCTGGCGGTCGAAGGATCCCGACATGGTCGGCATCGGCCTGCGCGCCGGGCTCGGGCTGATGGGCCACATGCGCCAGTGGAAGAAGGACGGCACCGGACTGATCTCGACGCCCTATGCCGAGGGCGCCGCCTTCATCAAGTCCGACCCCGCCCTGGAGCGGCCCGACCTGCAGCTGCATTTCGTCGTCGCCGTCGTCGAGAACCACGGCCGCCGGCTGCGCCACGGCTTCGGCTTCTCCTGCCACGTCTGCGTTCTGCGGCCGCATTCGCGCGGCGAGGTACGGCTTGCCAGTGCCGATCCGTTGGCCGACCCGCAGATCGATCCGCGCTTCCTCTCCGACGAGCGCGACGCCAGGCTGCTGCTCAAGGGCACGCGGATGATGCAATCGATCCTCGAGGCGCCGGCGCTGGCGAAGTATCGCGACCGCCCGATCTATCCGCTGGGCGACAGCGACGGCGAGATCATGGCGCACATCAGGGCCCGCGCCGACACGATCTACCACCCGGTCGGCACGTGCCGCATGGGCAAGGACGAGATGGCGGTCGTCGACCCGAATCTGCGCGTCCACGGCATGGAGGGCCTGCGCGTCGTCGATGCGTCGGTCATGCCCACCCTCATCGGCGGCAACACCAACGCGCCGACCATCATGATCGCGGAAAAGGCCGCCGACATGATCCGCGCGGCGTGAGGGCGGCCGCCACCGTTGCGAACGAAACGGAAACGATGCTTCATGCGATGCATGGATGTCGCCGTACCTGATTCGACCGCCCTGCCCCGCTATCTCGACCGGTTGAACCCGGCGCAGCGCGCCGCCGTGGAGCACGGCGGCGGCACGGTCGCCGGGCCGCTGCTGGTGATCGCCGGCGCTGGTTCGGGCAAGACCAACACGCTCGCCCACCGCGTCGCCTACCTGATCGTCGCCGGCGCCGATCCGCGGCGCATCCTCCTGATGACGTTTTCACGCCGCGCCGCCACCGAGATGACCCGGCGCGTCGAGCGCATCGCCGGCGAGGTGATGGGCGAGAAAGCCGGTACGCTCGCCGGCGGCCTCGACTGGGCCGGTACGTTCCATTCGGTGGGCGCGCGGCTGTTGCGCGACCATGCGCCCGAGATCGGCCTCGATCCCGCCTTCACCATCCACGACCGCGAAGACTCCGCCGACCTGATGAATCTCGTGCGCCACGAACGCGGCCTGTCGAAGACCGAGAGCCGGTTCCCGGCGAAAGGCACCTGCCTCGCCATCTACTCGCGTGCGGTGAATTCGCAGGAACCGCTGGAGGAGGTCCTGGGAAAGGCCTTTCCGTGGTGCGCCGGCTGGGCAGACGAACTGCGCGGCCTGTTTGCGGCCTATGTCGAGGCCAAGCAGGCGGAGAACGTGCTCGATTTCGACGACCTGCTGCTCTACTGGGCGCAGATGGCCGCCGAGCCGGGGCTCGCGGAGGCGATGGGCGGGCGCTTCGACCACATCCTCGTCGACGAGTACCAGGACACCAACCGCCTCCAGGCCTCGATCCTCACCGCGCTGAAGCCGGACGGGCGCGGGCTGACCGTGGTCGGCGACGACGCCCAGTCGATCTATTCCTTCCGCGCCGCGGAAGTGCGCAACATCCTCGACTTCCCCGCGCTGTTCTCGCCGCCCGCCGGCATCGTCACGCTCGACCGCAACTACCGCTCGACGGAAACGATCCTGGCGGCCGCCAACGCCGTCATCGGCGAGGCCTCCGAACGCTTCGCCAAGAACCTGTGGAGCGACCGGCGCTCGTCCGCCAAACCGCGCCTCGTCGCCGTTCGCGACGACGCCGGCCAGGCCAACTACGTCTGCGACCGGGTGCTGGAGGAGCGCGAGGCGGGAACGGCGCTGAAGGCGCAGGCGGTACTCTTCCGCGCCGCCCACCACAGCGGGCCGCTCGAGGTCGAACTGACCCGGCGCAACATCCCCTTCGTCAAGTTCGGCGGGCTGAAGTTCCTCGATTCGGCGCACGTGAAGGACGTTCTCGC
>JACZJD010000411.1 GCA_014860725.1 Aquamicrobium sp. | reverse complement strand
GCATCGGCGGCAGATCGACGTGGCGCTGGTCTCGCTTTCCGACCCCGACAGCAGCGAGGCGATCCGCAAGGAGAGCTTCGCCTGGGTGGCGAATGCTGCGGAGCCGGACGTTCTCGGCCATGCCGTTCTCCCGCTGGCGCTCTCGGCGCCCGTGACGCTCGACTATCGCGCCGCCTGCGATGCGATGGAGGCGGTCAACCGCCGGTACAGGGTGGCCTTCGCCAGCAACAGCCTCGCCGGCCTCATCGCGATCGCCCGTTCCGGTCACGCGATCAGCGTTCTCACGCGGTCGGCCGTTCCGCCGGACCTCCACGTCGTTTCCGCGGGCTTGCCGCCGCTTCCCACGATTGGCATCGGCGCTGGAGTTCGCCGAGCAGCGACCTTCTTCGGCCGCAAGGGCCCTGGGCGCTCATATCCGGGCCACGTTGCCCACGATGCAGGGCTCCGCCCCGCCGCACCATTCCGACGATGCCGCCGGGGATTCGGGATACCGCCGGATGTGACCGGCGAATGGCAGGCGGCAGCTCAGCGCGACAGGGCGGCGCGCACGAGGCGGTCGAGCAGCAGCGCCACCGCCACGATGCTCAGCCCTGCCCTCAGGCCAAGCCCCGTCTCCATGCGCATCAGCCCGCGCGTCACCTCGGCGCCAAGCCCACCCGCGCCGACCAGGCCGGCCAGAACCACCATGGCGAGCGAGAGGAGGATGCACTGGTTGAGGCCCACAAGCAGCGTCGGCTTCGCCGCCGGTATCTCGATCTTGCGCAATATGGCTGTCCTTCTGCCTCTCGATATAATATACCCCCCTATAGTATAACACTGGAAAGGCAGCCGGACGTCATGAGCCACACCATCCGCCAGAAGGAAAAGCTGATCGCGCGCATTCGGCGCATCAGGGGGCAGCTCGAAGGTGTCGAGCGGGCGCTGGAAGCCGAGGCGGCGTGCGGCGAAATATTGCGCCAGCTCGCCTCGGTTCGCGGGGCCATGACCGGCCTGACGGCGGAGGTGATGGAGGATCACCTTCGCGAGCATGTCCTTGCCGCCCCGAGCGAAGCCGAGCGCCGCCAGGGCGGCGAGGAGATGATCGAGGTCATCCGGACCTATCTGAAGTGAGCCGGCTCGCCGGCGGAAAGGAACGGCCCATGGCCACGGATACGGTTTCCTCCCTCTCCCACGATCACGTCTTCCTCGGCGACCGGCACCGGCGCAACGAGAGGCGGGTCTGGCTGGTGATCGCGCTGACGGCGAGCATGATGGTGATCGAGATCGTCGCGGGCACGATCTACGGCTCGATGGCGCTGGTGGCGGACGGCTGGCACATGTCCACCCATGCCGGCGCCATGCTGATCACGGCGCTCGCCTATGTCTATGCCCGGCGGCACGCACGCGATGCGCGCTTCACCTTCGGCACCGGCAAGCTCGGCGATCTCGCCGGCTTCGCCAGCGCCGTCATCCTCGCCCTGATCGCGCTGTTGATCGGCTGGGAGAGCTTCTGGCGGCTCGCCAACCCGGTCCCGATCAGCTTCGAGCAGGCGATCGCGGTCGCCGTGGTCGGCCTGATCGTCAATCTGGCGAGCGCCTGGCTGCTCAAGGACGACCACGCGCACCATCATTACGGCCACGGGCATCATCACGATCACCACGCCCATCACCACCACGGCCCGGCGCGCGACAACAACCTGCGCGCCGCCTATCTGCACGTGCTCGCAGATGCGCTGACCTCGGTTCTGGCCATCGCGGCGCTGCTGCTCGGGCGCAGCTTCGGATGGCTGTGGGCCGATCCGCTCATGGGCGTGGTGGGCGCGCTGGTGATCGCGCGCTGGTCATGGGGCCTGATCCGGGATGCCGGCGGCGTGTTGCTCGACGCCGTGCCGCAGGGCGAGGAACTTCGCGGCGAAATCCGCGAGGCGGTCGAGCGGGACGGCGACCGCATCACCGACCTGCATGTCTGGCAGGTCGGGCCGGGCCACTATGCGGCGATCGTGGCTCTGGCCTCGGTGCAGCCGAAAGAACCTTCGCACTACCGGGCCCAGCTCGCCCATGTTCACGAGCTGTCGCACCTGACCGTCGAGGTCGAACGCGTTCCCGTGTCCGCAGGGTAGCCGACCTCAGGGCGCGCCTTTGTCTTCGGCGGCGAACTTCCTGCGGCGCGCGAGTTCCGCGTCGAACGGCGTGTCCGGGGCGAAGGAGCCGGGCTCGACGTCGCCGGCCGGCAGGTAGGTGTTGATCACCACGCCGGTCGGCGACGTCTTCGT
>JACZJD010000004.1 GCA_014860725.1 Aquamicrobium sp. | reverse complement strand
CCAGCGTCGGGTGCGGGTTGCCGTAGTAGATCGCGGTGATGGTGCCGGTCAGCTCGAAGAACCCGTCCTCGGTCCAGGCCCAGCCGTGATGCGCGAGCGCCGCGGGCGCGCCGGAAACGGCGAGCGCCGCGGCGGCGAGGGCGGCGCGGAAGAAGGCGGAGACGGCCATGTGTTCCTCCTGCATCGGATCAGCCTCCCCGCCCGAAAGCCTATGGCGCGCCGGGCGGGCGTCAAATCACTTACGCCTGATCGCCCCGATGGCGCCGATTGACTCTTGTGCCGAACGGCGTAAAAGGCGGGCGCGAACCGGGATCAACGCGATGCGCGGCCTTGTGACTGCATTTCTGGCGATGTACGCCTCCGGCGGAGTCTTCTCCGCGGCGGACGTCGAGCCCTCGCGTGCGCATTCCGGCAAAACCACGGCCAAGACTACGACCGCGAAAACGGTCTGATCCCCTTTGGCCTGCTCGTCCCTCTCCCCGGGCCCGGTCCGAGGGAGGCGGAACCCGCAGCGGCCGGCGGGGCTTCTCCTGAAAGAACAAGCGGAGAGATCGAGCATGATGCCGAACCGAAGGCCCGCATAAGCAAGCGCGCGGCAGCGGGTCTCCCGGAAGGAATCATGCTCCGAAAAGGAGCAACCGGAATGGGTTTCAAGATTGCAGTCGCCGGCGCCACGGGCAATGTCGGGCGCGAAATGCTCACCATCCTCGAGGAGCGCGGCTTTCCCGCCGACGAGGTCGTGGCGCTCGCCTCGCGCCGCTCGGTCGGCACCGAGGTGTCCTACGGCGACCGCACGCTCAAGGTGAAGGACCTCGCCACCTACGACTTCTCCGACACGGACATCTGCCTGATGTCGGCCGGCGGCAGCGTCTCCAAGGAGTTCTCGCCGAAGATCGGCGCTCAAGGCTGCGTCGTCATCGACAACTCCTCGGCCTGGCGCTACGACGCCGACGTGCCGCTGATCGTGCCGGAGGTGAACCCCGACGCCGTCGAAGGCTTCTCGAAGCGCAACATCATCGCCAACCCCAACTGCTCGACGGCGCAGCTCGTCGTGGCGCTGAAGCCGCTGCACGACCGCGCCACCATCCGCCGCGTCGTGGTCGCCACCTACCAGTCGGTCTCCGGCGCCGGCAAGGAGGGCATGGACGAGCTGTTCACCCAGACGCGCGCCGTCTTCGTCAACGACCCCGTCGAGCGCAAGAAGTTCACCAAGCGCATCGCCTTCAACGTCATTCCCCACATCGACGTCTTCATGGAAGACGGCCAGACCAAGGAGGAATGGAAGGTGACGGCCGAGACCAAGAAGATGCTCGACCCGAAGATCAAGGTCACCTGCACCGCCGTGCGCGTGCCGGTGTTCATCGGCCATTCCGAGGCCGTCAACGTCGAGTTCGAGAAGCCGATCACCGCCGACGAGGCGCGCGAAATCCTGCGCGAGGCGCCCGGCTGCCTCGTCATCGACAAGCGCGAGGACGGCGGCTACATCACGCCGCACGAATCCGCCGGCGAGGACGCGACCTATATCAGCCGCATCCGCGAGGACCCGACCGTCGACAACGGCCTCAACATGTGGGTGGTCTCCGACAATCTGCGCAAGGGCGCGGCGCTGAACGCGGTGCAGATCGCCGAGCTGCTGGTCGCACGCGGGCTGATCCGACCCCGGAAGCAGGCGGCCTGAGCCCTGTCCGCAAGGAAGCCCGCCCCGCCCTGCCTCGACAGGAGGGCGGCGGGGCGGGCCTGCACAGTCACGCTGTCAAGGAGAGGGGAAAGCCTAGCCGGCTTTCTCCTTTTTCGTCGTGGCGTCGGCCGGGGTGGACATCGGCGCCGCCACGGGCGCCTTGATGCTCGCCACCGTCTCCTTGTCGACCGAGGCCGTCGTGTCGCGTTTCATCGGGCAGGCAGCCGCCACCGATACCGAAAGTCCAAGAGCGGCGGCTACGGCAAGAACTGTCTTCATGCGTGGTCTCCCTGGCTCACTTGGCAACGCGGACAGGCTAGCAACCGTTTTCCATCCCGCCAAATCACGTTTGCCGTGAGGCTGCAAAACGGCGGGCCGACTGGAACCTTTTTGCCTGCCGCGGCATTTCCGGCCATCTGGCAACGAACTTCGAGGAGAGGGATATGGACGACGCAGGCATCGGCTGGATCGCGGCCATCATCATCGGCGGTCTCGCCGGGTGGATCGCCTCCAACTTCATGAAGAGCGACACCGGCATTCTCACCAACATCATTCTCGGCATCGTGGGCGCTGCGATCGCGAGCTTCCTGCTCGGCCTGCTCGGCGTGTCGTTCGGCGGCTGGCTCGGCTATCTCGTCGCGGGCTTCATCGGCGCGTGCATCCTGATCGCCGGCGCGCGGGCCGTGCGGGGCTGACAACCCGGCGGATCGCTTCAGGGCTATCGGATCGCCTCGATCCGGTAGCCCTTTTCGCGCAGGAGCGCGATCACGCCTTCCTCGCCCGGCAGGTGCAGCGCGCCGACCGCAATGAAGGCCGCGCCCGCGTCGATGAAGGGAACCGCGCGCTCGGCCATGGTGCGGTTGCGCGCCGTCACCATCGTCTCCTCGAAGGCGGAGAAGCCGGCGTCGCCCTCCTCTCCGGCGGGAAGGGCCGCGCGGAAGAACGGCCAGAACATGCCGGTCTCCTCCCCGAGATAGAGCACGATCATCGTCTCGATCACGTCGTCGATGGCGTCGCCCAGCTTCAGCGTGTCGACCAGTCCGCGGATGTGGAACTCCATCGGCAGCGACGCCATGGCGCCGAGCTGGTCGGCGATGGTCTCCAGCCCGCCCAGCGCCTTGCCGTCCGCCTCGCCGTCATGGGCGAGCCGCATGTCGAGCACCGGCGCGCCGGAGGCCTTGCGCGCCATCTCGCAGGCCGGCAGCGCCACCATCGCCGAGATCATCCACGGTTTCATTTTGGCCACGCTCGCCGGCGGGATGCCGCGCTCGCTCAACGCTGCCTCGACCGTCGCGCGCTCCTCCTCCGGCACCAGCGACATCAGCGTCGTGCCGTCGGTGAACATGGTGAGTTCGGGATTGGCGAGCATCGCCGCCATCATCCTGGCCGGATCGAGCACCTCGGTCGTCTCGATGACGACGGTGGAGGAGGCATCGAAGGCCTCCTGCGCCTGCGGCCCGAGCGCCACCACGCGCGGGTCGGAAAGATGCATGGTGCCGAAGAGGTAGGAGGGTGCCGCGCCGTCCTTCTCGATCCTCCATAAGAGGCCCTTGCCGTTCGCCACCCCCGCGGCCTCGGCGCGGATTTCCGCGAGCTTCGCCGGATCATCGCGCTGAAGCTGCGCCAGCAGGTCCTCGCCCGTGCAGGCGACCGGCGCCCCTTGCGCCCGCGCCTGCGACACGCCGAAAAGCAGCGTCGCCGCGAAGGCGGCGAGGAACAGGAGGTTGAGCGCGGCCAGGATCTTGAGAGAGACGTCGGCGGCGCGCTCGACGGCGGCAAGCGTGTGAGCGTTCATGGCCGCACCCTAGCGGTGAAGTGCGGCGAAAAGGTTAAGCGCGCGGGTGGGCCGCGTCGTAGATGTCGAGGAGCCGCGCGGTGTCGACGCCGGTGTAGATCTGCGTCGTCGACAGGCTGGCATGGCCCAGAAGCTCCTGGATGGTGCGCAGGTCGCCGCCGCCGGCCAGCAGGTGCGTGGCGAAGGAATGGCGCAGCGCGTGCGGCGTCGCCGTGTCCGGCAGGCCGAGCGCCGAGCGCAGCCTCTGCATCTCGCGCTGGACGATGGCTGGCTGCAGCGGCCCGCCGCGCGCGCCGCGGAACAGCGGGTCCCCGGGGCCGAGATGATAGGGGCACAGGCGGCGATATTCGGCGACGGCGCGCGATGCCGCCGGCAGCACCGGCACCAGCCGCGTCTTGCCGCCCTTGCCGGTGACGCGCAGCATCGTCTCGCTATCGCCCGCAAGATCGCCGCCCGACAGACCCAGCGCCTCGGAGATGCGCAGGCCGCAGCCGTAGAGCAGTGTCAGCACCGCGGCGTTGCGCGCCGCGATCCACGGCTCCTCCGCAAGCTGCTCGCCGGCCGAGACGACCTTCTTCGCATCGCTGGCCGTCAGCGGCCGCGGCAGCGACTTCGGCTGCTTCGGCGCGCGCATCGCCGTGGCGCCGGCCGCATTGACCAGCCCGCGCCGTTCGAGGA
>JACZJD010000410.1 GCA_014860725.1 Aquamicrobium sp. | reverse complement strand
GCGCCGGCGCCATGAACGCCGTGGCGCTGGCCGACGGCTTCGCCCGCGGCGGCCGCGACGGCGCCCGCGAGAAGCTCGATACCTTCTGGCGCGCCGTCGCCCGGCGCGGCCGCTTCAGCCCGGTGCAGCGCACGCCGTGGGACGTGCTGTGGGGCAACTGGTCGGTCGAGCACACGCCGGGCTATCTGTGGTTCGACGCCATGTCGCGCGCCTTCTCGCCCTACGCCACCAACCCGCTGAACCACAACCCGCTGCGCGAGGTGGTCGAGGCCGAGATCGATTTCGAGCGGGTGCGCGCCTGCACCTCGACCAAGCTGTTCATCTCGGCGACCAATGTCGAGACCGGGCAGCTCCGCGTCTTCGAGACGCACGAGATCACCCCCGACGTGGTCATGGCCTCGGCCTGCCTGCCGCAGATGTTCCAGGCGGTCGAGATCGACGGCACGCCCTACTGGGACGGCGGCTACGGCGGCAATCCCGCGCTCTATCCGTTCTTCTACGCCACGCCGGGTGGAGGACGTGCTCCTCGTCCAGATCAACCCGGTGCTGCGCGAGGGCGCGCCGCGCTCGGCCCGCGAGATCCAGAACCGCATCGACGAGATCACCTTCAACGCCGGCCTGATGCGCGAATTCCGCGCCATCGCCTTCGTCAACGAGCTGATCGCGGCCGGCCGCCTCGACCGCGGCCACTACCGCAACATCCGCATGCACCGCATCGACGCCGACGAGGCGCTGAAGGACCTGTCGGCGTCGTCCAAGGTCAATGCGGAATGGGCCTTCCTCGAATATCTGCGCGACCTCGGCCGCTCGGCCGCCGAGGACTGGCTGGCGGAGAGCTACGACCTCGTCGGCGAGCGCGCCTCGCTCGACATCTCGGGCGAGCTGGCGCCGGGCCTTGCCGCGAAGCCGCTGCACCGGACCGGCGCGCGCGTGCGCGACTTCCTCGCCACCCGCAAGCGGCCGAAATCGGCCAACCACCACCCTACGGCCGAAGAGCGGCGGCGAGAACCCTGACCAGCGCGCGCGTCGCGTCCCGGCGCGGGCCGGCATCGTCGAAGCGGGACTTCATCCCTTCCAGCGCGTCCATCATCGCCGCCGCCGCGTCACGCGCGGCGAACCCTCTTTCCGCAAGGTCCGTGCCGTTGGCGGCCATCTCCCTTTCTATCGCCTCGGTGATGATCTCCTCCATCCGCGCGCCCCACCGCGCGAACAGGTCCGTCGCGAGACGGTTCTTCGTGTCGATCAGCTCGTCTCCGTGCGGCGATGCGTAGATTTCCCGCATGATCGCGACGAAGGTCATGTCGACCAGGCGGTCGAGGCGGTCGACGAGCGGGCCTTCCTCCGCCAGCACCCGCCGCGCCGTGTCGAGCACCCCCTCCAGCATGCAGGAGACGACCGCGCAGAATATGTCGGCCTTGTTCCTGAAGACGAGATACAGCGCCGGCCGCGACAGGTCCGCCGCGCGCGCGATGTCGTCCATGGTGGTGCGGCTGAAACCGTAGGCGAGGAACACCTTGAACGCGCCTTCGAGAATGCGCGTCCGCCTCTCGTCCCCGCCGCTGCGGTGCAACGCCGCCAAGCCGCCGATCGTTTCCATGCTCCCTGTGTTGACAAAAAGACATAATTTGTCAAGATGTAGGTTCTGTGGCGTGAGGATTGCCGTCCGTCGACCGTACGGTGCAGGCATGGCGCTCGTCGCTCAGCGAAACACGATCGGTCGCGGCCGCATCGTCGGGATGGATGATCGCTTCAGCATTTCTGACTGTCTTGCACTGCAATATTGAGGTAGAAACACCGCCTTTCGCCCTTCGGGGCACGACTGCGGATTGAACAGGGTACCCCCGCCTCCCAAGGGCCTCCTCAGGAAGAGGCCGCGGGCGGGACGGACCTGCGCGTTGGATCTCTGAAGATGCCGAAGATCAAGCTTCACAAGGTTGCGGCCGTCGCCGTGCTGATTGCCACTGCCGCCTGGGTCGCGACGGGCGAGTTCTCCTCCGTCGGCAGCGCCGCCGACGAGGCCGCGGCGAGCCGGCCGGCCGAAGCCGCGCCGGAGGAGCAGGGACCGCTGCGCAC
>JACZJD010000409.1 GCA_014860725.1 Aquamicrobium sp. | reverse complement strand
CCGCGCCGACGCAGACGAGGTCGATGCCGCCGGCGATGGCCTCCATGCCGAACGCCATCGTCGCAGCGCAGCCGCGCTCGTCGAGCGCCGGCTCCTCGGCGATGTCGGCGACCGGCAGGTGCAGCGCGAGATCGAAAATCTTGAGGCCGAGATCGTTGGTCGCGCAAATCTGGCACACCAGCGCGCCGCCGGCGGCCGCGTGCTCGACCATCGCCTGCGTCTCCTGGCGCGAGCCGGCGACGCCTTTATGCGTGCCGGCGAACAGCGCCACCAGCGGCCGCAGCACGGCGGGGTCGCGCCCGGTCCAGGCGGCGAGCCATTCGGCGATCCCGCCCAGCCGGCCGAGCGACGGCCCCTGCGCCGACAGTTTCGCGTTGCGCTCGGCCGCGCGGGCGCGGGCCGCCTCGTTCGGCCCCGGCAGGGCCTTGATGAGGTTGCGGAAATCGTCGAAAGGAAGGCCGGTGGTCATGACGGGTCCGTTGGGCAGGTCCGCGGCGCGCGCGGTCGCCACGGCATAGCGTCTTGAAAGATGAAGCACAATGCGAAAGGCTCGGGCGCGGCGATGCGGCATTGCGGCGCGCTGGCGCGGCCTGAATTCCGCGACACCGGACGGAAGCGAACGGCAGGAGCCATGGCGGCAGGACCCATGACGGCGATCGAATCCCCCTGCATCCTCGTCTGCTCGATCGACGAGAAGACCGGCTACTGTTTCGGCTGCGGGCGCACCCGCGCCGAGATCGCCGCATGGATCACGATGACGCCGCAGATGCGCCGCGCGGTGATGGCGGAGCTTCCCGCCCGCCTCGAAATGGTGGAGCGCAAGCCGCGCCGCGAGACGCGCCGGGCCCGCCTCGCCCGCGAGCGCGGCGGCAACGCCTGAAGCACGGCAAGCGGCGGGAGGCGGAACGACCTACGGCTTTCTCCGCCGCTCCTCCCCTTCGTCGGCCATGGCGACGATCGTCGCCATGCGCACCAGCTCCGACAGGCTCGACGCCTCCATCTTGGCCATGACGTTGGCGCGGTAGATCTCGACGGTGCGCGGGCTGATGCCGTGCATATGCGCGATCGCCTTGTTGGAGTGCCCGGCCACCAGCCCCTCGAACACGTCGCGCTCGCGCCCCGACAGCGCCTCGATGCGGCGGCGATAGCGCTGCCGCTCCGCCTCGCGCTGCGTCCCCTTTTCCCATACGCCGAGCGCGTTGCGCACCGCGGCGAGCAGCGCCTCGTCGTCGAACGGCTTTTCGAGGAAGTCGAGCGCGCCGATCTTCATCGCCTCGACGGCGATGGGCACGTCGCCCTCGCCGGTCATGACGATCACCGGGATGTCGGCGTGCTCGGCGCCGAGATGGCGCAGGAGCTCGATTCCGGTCATGCCCGGCATGCGCACGTCGGTCAGCACGCAGCCCGAGGGGCCGGCCGCGGCGAGCGTGCGCAGGAAATCGGCGGCGTCGGCATGGACGCTCGCATTCATGCCGGCCGACGCCAGCAGGAACGCCAGCGAGCGGCGCACCTCCTCGTCGTCGTCGATCACATGAACGAGCGTCTCAGTCGCCATGCCCGGCCTCCTCCTTCGCCACGGGGTGCAATGTCAGGCGGAACACGGTTCCGCCCTCGGGGTTGGCCGACACCGAGATGCGCCCTCCATGCGCCTCGGCCAGCGACCGCGAGATCGACAGCCCGACGCCCATGCCCGTCGGCTTGGTGGTCACGAAGGGCTGGAACAGGCGGCTCATCACCTCCGGCCCGATCCCCGGCCCGGTGTCCGCGATGGTGACGGCCACCGTTCCGTCGGCGTCGCGGGTCGTCGAGATGGAAAGCACCCGGCGCACCGAATCCTCCATCGCCTCGATGGCGTTGCGGATCAGGTTCAGCAGCACCTGCTGGATCTGCACCTTGTCGGCGAGCACGAAATCGTCGGGCTCGCAGAAGTCGAACACCACGCGCACACCCCTGTTGCGCGCGCCGACCAGCGCCAGTGCGCTCGCCTCCTCGACCAGCTTGCGCAGGCCGTGCACCTGCTTCTCGCTCTCGCCGCGCGCCACGAAGTCGCGCAGGCGGCGGATGATCTCGCCGGCGCGCAACGCCTGGTCGGCGGCGTGGCGCATCGCCTCGCGCACCGTGCCGGCCTCCTTGCCTTCGACGCCTTCGAGGAGGCGGCGCGAGCCGGTGAGATAGTTGGTGATGGCGGCGAGCGGCTGGTTCAGCTCGTGGGCGAGCGCCGAGGCCATGCCGCCCATCGCCGACAGGCGCGAGATATGAAGCAGCTCCGACTGGATTTCCTGCAGCCGCTCCTCGGCCTTCTGCCGCTCGCTCAGGTCGCGGATGAAGCCGGTGAAGAAGCGCGCGCCGCCCGAATCCATCTCGCCGACGGACAGCGCCATCGGGAAGGTCGATCCGTCCCGGCGCTCGCCGACCGCGATGCGGCCGGTGCCGATGACGCGCTTCTCGCCGGTGCCGAGATAGCGCGTGAGGTAGCCGTCATGGTCCTCGCGATAGGGCGACGGCATCAGGATCGTGACGTTGCGGCCCAGAACCTCCTCCGCGCGGTAGCCGAACAGCCGCTCCGCAGCGGCGCTGAAGGAGTGGATCGCGCCGCGCGCGTCGATGACGATCATCGCGT
>JACZJD010000408.1 GCA_014860725.1 Aquamicrobium sp. | reverse complement strand
CGGCTTCAGCGTCACCGCCGGCTGCGGCGCTTCCTGCTTCTCGCCGGGCAGCGCGAACTTGCGCTTCTTGGTCTCGACGACGACGGCCTTTGTGCGTCCATGCGAAAAGCTCTGCCGCACCGTGCCCTGCTCAACTCCGGGGCGCTTCAGCGTCAGCGTCTTCTTCGTGTTGACGCTCAGCGTCTTGTCGTCCTTGGTATCGCTCATTCCATGTCCTCTGCGGCGTCGTCATGATCGCCGGTTGCCGCAACCATCGTCCGGTCTTCGGGGGAACCGCCCCTGTATCGGTCAAGCGCCACCACGCGCTTCAATACCGCCTTGCCCGCGTCTGCGGCGAGCACGGCAGCATGTATCACATTTGTGCCCCCCAATGCCAAACCCAATTCGGACTCCGAAAAGAGTTTGTAGGCGGGGATGTCCGGGCCGCCGAGATGCACCGTGGCGCGGCGGGCCTGATCGATCTTGCGCACGCCGTCTGGCGAGGCTTCGAGCGCATGCAGAACGAGGGCCGCCTTGCCGGCGCGCACGGCGGCCTCGACCTTGGCCGCGCCGAGCACGACCTGCCCCGCCTTGCGGGCGAGACCGAGACTGCCGAGCGCGGCCTGCGCCATCAGCCGGTCGACCATGGCGCCGAGATCGGCGGGCGGCGTCACCTTGGCCTTCAGGGCGCGGGCGAACAGGTTCTTCTTCGCTGCCTGATCGACGTGGGCGCGTTCAGCCGTGACCCAGCAGCCGCGGCCGGGAAGCTTGCGCTTGAGATCGGGCACGACGGACATGTCCGGCCCCGCGACGAAGCGCAGCAAGCCATCCGGCTCGCCCGCCCCGCGCGTCACTATACATGTGCGTTCGCTCATCTCGTTCAAGCGCTGCTCCGTCCGGCCGCACGATCATGCTCCGGCCGCTTCCTCTGCGGTCTCGTCGTCCTCGCCCTCGGCGACGAGGTCGTCCTCGGAAATCCAGCCCATCTTCAGGCGGGCGGCCACGACCATCTGCTCGGCCTCGGCGCGGGAGACGCCGAAATCGGCGAGGACGCCGGGGTAGAACTTGGTCTCGCCGTCCTTGCGCTCCTTCCAGCCGACGAGGTCGTCCACCGCGTAGCCGGCAAAGTCCTCGATGGTCTTCACGCCGTCCTCGCCCAGCGCCACCATCATCGCGGTGGTGATGCCCGGCAGCTCGCGCAGCTCGTCCTCGACGCCGAGCTCGCGGCGCTTCGCGTCGTGCTCGGCCTCGATGCGGTCGAGATATTCGCGGGCGCGCATCTGGATCTCGGAGGCGGTGTCCTCGTCGAAGCCGTCGATCGAGGAAATCTCGTCGGCATCGACATAGGCGACCTCCTCGACCGAGGTGAAGCCTTCCGAGGCCAGCACCTGGCCGACCATCTCGTCGACGTTGAGGGCGTCCATGAACAGGCCGGAGCGCTCGACGAACTCCTTCTGGCGGCGCTCGCTCTCCTCCTGCTCGGTCAGGATGTCGATGTCCCAGCCGGTGAGCTGCGAGGCCAGCCGCACGTTCTGGCCGCGGCGGCCGATGGCGAGCGACAGCTGGTCGTCGGGCACCACCACCTCGATGCGCTCGGCGTCCTCGTCGAGCACCACCTTGGCGACCTCGGCCGGCTGCAGCGCGTTGACGATGAAGGCGGCCGCATCCTGCGACCACGGGATGATATCGATCTTCTCGCCCTGCAGCTCGGCCACCACGGCCTGCACTCTGCTGCCGCGCATGCCGACGCAGGCACCCACGGGATCGATGGAGGAGTCGCGGGAAATCACGGCGATCTTGGCGCGCGAGCCCGGGTCGCGGGCCACCGACTTGATCTCGATGATGCCGTCGTAGATTTCCGGCACTTCCATGGTGAACAGCTTGGCCATGAACTGCGGGTGGGTGCGCGACAGGAAGATCTGCGGCCCGCGCTGCTCGCGGCGCACGTCGTAGACATAGGCGCGGACGCGGTCGCCATACTTGAAGTTCTCGCGCGGGATCAGCTCGTCGCGGCGGATGATGCCCTCGCCGCGGCCGAGATCGACCACGACGTTGCCGTACTCGACG
>JACZJD010000407.1 GCA_014860725.1 Aquamicrobium sp. | reverse complement strand
GGCCGGGGCACGTCACCGTGTTCGCGGGTGCCGCGAGCCACACCTTCGCCGTCCACGACCCGTTCGCGGATGCGGAAGCGGCAGCGGCCGGAGGCGACGCGCTGCGCGCGCCGATGCCGGGGCTGGTCAAGCTGAGCCGCGCCGCGGCCGGCGACAGCGTGACCAAGGGCCAGCCGCTGCTCGTGCTCGAGGCGATGAAGATGGAGCACACCATCGCCGCCCCGCATGACGGGGTGATCGAGGAGATCGTGCCGGAAGGGGCGCAGGTGACGGACGGCACCGTTCTGGTGCGCTTCCGCGAGTAGCGCAGCATCGGGAATCCTGTTGCGTCGGGGCCGGAATCCGCGCACATGCTGCAATGCAGCAGCAACCGGACCGGCCCCCTCATCGCGATGCAGCCAGAGACCCTGACGCCCCATCCCCACCGCTTCTACGAGGACGTGCTGGCGATCGTCATCGGCACGGCGCTGGTCGCGCTCGGCCTGACGATCTATGCCCATGCGACGCTGCTGACCGGCAGCACGGCCGGGCTTGCGCTTCTCGTCCAGTATGCGACGGAGCTGCCGTTCGGCTGGGTGTTCTTCGTGCTGAACCTGCCGTTCTACATCCTGTCGCTGATGCAGATGGGCTGGAAATTCACGCTCAGGACGTTCAGCGCCGTGGCGCTCGTGGCGTTCTTCACCACCCAGACCGGCCGCTGGATCGGGATTGCGCATCTCAGCCCGCTCTACGCGGCGCTGGCCGGCGGCACCATCATCGGCGTCGGCTTGCTGATCCTGTTCCGGCACCGCGCCAGCCTCGGCGGCGTCAACATCCTGGCGCTGTTCCTGCAGGAGCGGTTCGGCCTGCGCGCCGGCTACGTGCAGCTCGCCATCGACGCGGCGATCCTGCTCGCGGGCCTGTTCGTCGTGCCGGCGGACAGGGTGGCGCTTTCGCTTCTCGGCGCCGTCGCCATCAATCTGGTGCTGGCGCTCAACCACCGGCCGGGCCGCTATATCGGCGTGAGCTGAGGCCGGATGCCCCGAATGGAAAGGCCGCGCCGGCTGTTCCCGCCAGTCGCGGCCCTTTCGCCCCTGTGAAGTCGCGGCGGTTTGCGCCGTCTCGCCTTCCCTGTGTAACTCTGCGTCCGGCTCAGTGAACCGTCATCCACTCGCGGGCCTCGCGCAGGGCCTTCGCGATGTCGGGCTTGGTCATCGACGCTGACAGCTCCGCCCTCAGCTCCGCGGCTCGCGCCGACCCCTTGATGGCGGCGATGTTGAACCATTTGTGGGCCGCGACCAGATCGACCTCGCAGTCGCGGCCGGTCGCATACATCATGCCCAGCTCGAACAGGATTTCCGCCTGGGTGGTGGCGCCGATGCCGGCGTCGTGCATGTCGAAACGAGCCATCTTTCACATCCCCTGTTTCAGTCCCGAGAGCCGTCTTGCGGCCTGTCCGGTCGTTGCCGTCCTGTGGTTCCGAGAATGCCGGGGAGCCTTGAATCCGTCGTTAAATGGCTTGCTTAATTTGACGAAAACAAAATTAAAACAAGAGGTAAACCTCGGAATTCATTAACGATGCAAGGGCGCGGATTCCAAGGGATTCGATGAAACATTGCCGAAAATTGCCATCGACGCCGGAAAGGCTTCGCTAACCACGCCCCACTTCCGTTTGCGGCGGCTCTGGATTACGCTTACGTTCGCGTCAGCCGAGGAAGCGCGCCGCCGTCAACCGACAGCGTCAATCGAACGGGAGGAAACATCATGAAGCGCAACATGCTTGCGGCAGCGGCCGCGTCGCTCATTCTGGCCGGTCCGGCATTCGCTGCGCAGCCGATCGAGGGATCGTGGAAGCGCAGCAACGGCACCGTGATCCGCTACGCAGCGACCGGTGGCAATCAGTATTGCGGCACGGTCATGACGGGTGAATACAAAGGCCAGTCGATCGGCTGCATGTCGGGGTCCGGCAACTCCTACAAGGGCAAAGTGAACAAGCTTGACGAGGGCAAGACCTATTCCGGCAGCGCCACGGTCAACGGAAACTCGATGAAGCTGTCCGGCTGCGTCGCCATGGTCTTGTGCAAGACGGAAACGCTGACCCGGCAATAAGATACCGTCAAGGCGGCGGACGGCCGGACGAAGCCGCTGCCGCCCATCCTTCGATTTTGGCCCTGTCTCTGCGGGGCGGGGTTCATCTGCCCGGTCGCAGCAGGCTCTCGCGGCAGCCGGTGGCGCCTCCTCCCCTTTCTCCCTGGCAAGCGAGACGCGGCCGGACGCTCAGCCGCGCGCCTTCTGGCCGAACAGCACCTTCTGCGCCTCCTTGTCGTCGGCGAGGTTCTTCCGGTACTCGTTGCCGACGGCGCAGCCCTTCTCCACCGCCGGGCGCGCCGAGAGCGTCTCGAACCAGCGCTTGAGGTTCGGGAAGTCGTCGAGATCCTGCCCCTGGTTCCGGTAGGGCTTGACCCAGCCGATGCAGGCCATGTCGGCGATGGAATAGTCGCCGGCCAGATAGTCGCGGTCGGCGAGCCGCTTGTTCATCACCCCGTAGAGCCGGTTGACCTCGTTGGTGTAGCGCTCGATGGCGTAGGGCACGGTCTCCGGCGCGTACTGCCGGAAGTGGTGCGCCTGGCCGGCCATGGGCCCGAGCCCGCCGACCTGCCAGAACAGCCACTGGTCGACCTCGACGCGGGCGCGCTCGTCCGACGGATAGAAGCGGCCGAACTTGCGGCCGAGATATTGCAGGATCGCGCCCGACTCGAACACCGAGATCGGCGCACCGTCCGGCCCCTCCGGATCGACGATGGCGGGCATGCGGTTGTTGGGCGAAATCTTCAGGAACGCCGGCTCGAACTGCTCGCCCTTGCCGATGTTGACGTATTTCACCGCGTAGGGGACGCCCAGTTCCTCCAGCATGATGGTGATCTTCCAGCCGTTGGGGGTCGGCCAGTAGTAGAGCTCGATGGGGGCGGTCTGCGTCGTCATGCTTGTCTCCGTTGCTGCGGGAGAAGAAAGCACAGGCCGCCGCGGCGCGCCAATGAAACCCGCTTAAGCTTCCATTAAGGTGATTGAACGGCACATGAACGGCCGTCTCAGCCACGGTTCAGCCACGTTCGGGCATCCTTTCGCCATAAATCGAAGGAGACCGCCCCGATGCTCGCCCGCCGCTTCACCATCGTGTGCCTGCTCGTCACGCTCTTCGGCATGGGCCTGTCGATCCTCGTGGCCGAGAAGAGCCGCACCGGCCGTCCCCAGGGCGTCGTCTACCAGTTCTGCGACACAGCCGCCGGCTGCGCCACCGGCTACCGTCGCTGAGGAAAGGCACGAGCCATGACCCGCCGCATCGCAACCCGCCCCGGTCTCGCCGCCACGCTGCCGCGCTTCGCGCTTCTCATCGCCGCGCTGTTCGCGCCGCTCGTGGCGATGCAGACGGTGCAGGCCGGCTCCGACGCCTTCATCGAGGACAGCCGCAAGCTTTCGAGCGGCGCGGGCCTCGTCCTCGTCGTCAGCCTGCAACGCGGCTGAGGCAGGGTCTGCGGCATCATCGTTTCGGGGACAGGAGGCGTCTCCCCTCGAAACATCGGCCGCAACTCATTATGATGGGTCATGGAAAAGCGAATCCGCCACGGCGCCATCGAAACCGTCTCCACCCCGGAGCCCTACGCCCGCCAGAGCTTCACCGATGCGGGCGAGGCCGTCGAGGCGCTGAAGGCGCTCTACGAGCGCAACACGGCCTTCCTGCGCGCCTCCTTCGCCGCGCTCGCCGACGGCGTCGACCGGCAGCAGCGCTATCGCGCCTTCTACCCCGAAATCGGCGTGTCCACGACCTCCTTCGCGCAGATTGACTCGCGGCTGGCCTATGGCCACATGCCCGAGCCCGGACACTACGCCACCACCGTCACGCGGCCGGACCTGTTCGAGAACTACCTGCGCGAGCAGCTGCGGCTCGTCATCCGCAACCATGGCGTGCCGGTGACGGTCGGCGAGTCCGAGACGCCGATTCCGCTGCATTTCGCCTTCCTCGAGGACACCTATGTCGATGCCGCGGCGGCGGAGCGCATCCGGCGGCCGCTGCGCGACCTGTTCGACGTCCCGGACCTCAACGGCACCGACGACCACATCGTCAACGGCACCTACGAGCCGATTCCGGGCGAGGCGATGCCGCTCGCCCCGTTCACGGCGCAGCGCATCGACTATTCGCTGCACCGGCTGTCGCACTACACCGCGACCAGCCCGCATCATTTCCAGAACTTCGTGCTGTTCACCAATTACCAGTTCTACATCGACGAGTTCTGCGCCCATGCGCGCGGGCTGATGGCCGGGGGCGGAGGCGGATACGACGCCTTCGTGGAACCGGGCAACCTCGTCACGCCCGCCGGCGCGGACGAGCCGTCGAGCGGGGCGGTGCCGCCGCGCATGCCGCAGATGCCTGCCTACCACCTGACCCGGCCGGGGCATGGCGGCATCACCATGGTCAATATCGGCGTCGGCCCCTCCAACGCCAAGACCATCACCGACCACATCGCAGTGTTGCGCCCGCATGCCTGGCTGATGCTCGGCCATTGCGCGGGCCTGCGCAACACGCAGGCGCTGGGCGACTACGTGCTCGCCCACGCCTATGTGCGCGAGGACCATGTGCTCGACGACGACCTGCCGGTGTGGGTGCCGATCCCGGCGCTGGCGGAGGTGCAGGTGGCGCTGCAGGAGGCCGTGGCCGAGGTGACGGGCCTCGCCGGCTACGACTTGAAGCGCATCATGCGCACGGGCACCGTGGCCACCATCGACAACCGCAACTGGGAGCTGCGCGAACAGCGCGGGCCGGTGCAGCGGCTGTCGCAGTCGCGGGCGATCGCGCTCGACATGGAATCGGCCACAATCGCCGCCAACGGCTTCCGCTTCCGCGTGCCCTACGGCACGCTGCTGTGCGTGTCCGACAAGCCGCTGCACGGCGAGTTGAAGCTGCCCGGCATGGCGAGCGACTTCTACAAGCGGCAGGTGGCGCAGCACCTGACCATCGGCATCCGCGCGCTGGAGAAGCTCGCCGAGATGCCGCCGGAGCGGCTGCATTCGCGCAAGCTGCGCAGCTTCCTGGAAACCGCGTTCCAGTAGAAAAGCCCGGCCTTGAACCCGCCTCATTCCTCGTCAGGCTCGCCCGCCATGGGAAGAGGCCGGACATGGATCGCACTTCGCCTGATGGCGTTCGCCGCCGTCGCGGGTATCGGCGCGGCGCTGGCGCTCGGCTATCTCGGCTGGCTGCATCCGGCCTTCGACTCGTTCTCGCATCTGCGGCTGCATCTGGCGGCGCTGCTGCTCCTTGCCGCGCCCCTCCTTCTGATCCTGCGCTTCCGCATCGAGGCGCTGTTCGCCGTCGTGCTCGGCGTCGCCTCGGTGGCGCAGACGGTCGAGTGGCAGGCCGCCCCCGGCAGCGCCTCCGCGGGACAGGAGGCGGCCGCCGGGGCCGGCTCCGGGCCGGTCTACAGGCTGATGCATCTCAACCTGCGCTACGACAATCCGACGCCTGAGGCGGTGCTGTCGCTGATCGGCCGGGTGCGGCCCGACATCATGACGCTGACGGAGGTGTCGCCGCCCTGGGTCGGGAAGCTCGCGCTGCTGGAGGCCGCCTATCCCTATCGGCTGATCTGCCGGCCGCCGACCTTCATCGGCGCGGCGGCGATCCTGTCGCGACGGCCCTTCGCCGCCGGGACGGAGCCCGCCTGCGCCGACCGCGGCGCCTTCGCCCATGCCCGCATCGATCTCGGCGGGCGTGAGATCGAGGTGGCCGCCGTGCATATGGGCTGGCCTTGGCCGTTCGAGCAGCCGTGGCAGCTTCCGCGGCTGGAGCCGCTACTCGCCGCGGTGGGCGGGACGGCCATCGTCGCCGGCGACCTCAACGCCGCGCCGTGGAGCCAGTCGGCGCGGCGGCTGGCCATTGCCGCCGACGCGCGCATCCTGCGCGGCGTCGGCCCGACATGGCTCGACCGCCGCCTGCCCGAACGGCTGCTGCCGTGGATCGGCCTGCCGATCGACAATCTGATGGTCAAGGGCGAGATCGTGCCGGCGACGCCGCGGACGCTGGAGCACGTCGGCTCCGACCATCTGCCGGTGCTGATGGAGTTCACACTGCCGTTGCGGGAGAAGCCGGCGGAGAAGCAAGTAGTGAGTAGTGAGTAGTGAGTAGTGAGTAGTGAGTAGTGAGTAGTGAGTAGTGAGTAG
>JACZJD010000406.1 GCA_014860725.1 Aquamicrobium sp. | reverse complement strand
CGAGCCGTGGCAGGGGCAGAACCAGCCGCCGAAGTCGCCGGCCTGGCCGAGCGGCACGCAACCGAGATGCGTGCAGGAGCCGATCATGACGATCCAGTTTTCCTTGCCCTCGCCGGCCGAACGCGAGAGGTCGTCGGCAGGCGCGTCGGCAGCGATGTTGTCGTTGCGCGCGATGGGGTCCTTGAGGTCGGCGAGCGGCACGGCCTTGGCGGCCTCCACCTCCTCGTCGGTGCGGTTGCGAATGAAGATCGGCTTGCCGCGCCACTTGGCCGTCACCGACATGCCCGGCTCGATGGCCGAGATGTCGACATCGATGGTCGCCAGCGCCAGCGTCGACGCGTCGGGCCGCATCTGGTCGATGAACGGCCAGACGGCTGCGCCTGCGCCGACAACGCCGGCGACGCCGGTAGCGATGTAGAGGAAATCGCGACGGTTATGTTCGGTGGCTTCGTTCGCGCTCACGGGGACCGGGTCCTTTCGCCTTATTTTCACCGGCAGGAACCCACATAACCATTGCCCGACTCGCAGTCACCTCTCCTTGCAGATGTGCTGGCGGCTGGCAACGGCTGGCGGATTCCCCCTGCATTCGGCGATGGTTTCTATGCCCGAGCCGCGCGCTTGTCCAGTATTACAAGGCTGCCCGGGCATATTGTCGCGAATTTCCCCTGCAAGCCTAGGATGCACCCAGCCGGACCAGCACCTCGCGGGGTATTCCGTAGTCGCGAATCGCGTCGTGATGGCGGCGCAGGCCGCAAAGTTCGCGCTGGATGAAGTAGGCGTAGACGGCGTCCGCCGCCGCTTTCAGGCGCGCCGGACGCTCCGGCGCATCCGCTTCCAGCGCGCGCAGAAGCGCCAGCGCCTTCTCCACCTTGTCGCCCGCCCGGCCGAGCGAGGACGCCTTTTCGGCGGCGATCTCGTGGTCGAGCGGCGCGAACAGGCCGGCGCCCGTGGCGCCGCCCGCGAGCGCCGAGGCCGAATATTGCGAGGGCGGCCTCAGGCTCACCCGCCCTACTCCGCGGCGAGGCTCGACGCGAGGAAGCCGCCCGACTGCCGCTTCCACAACTGGGCGTAGAGGCCGTCGCGCGCGACGAGCTCGTCATGCGTCCCTTCCTCGGCGATTCGCCCGTGATCGAGCACGACCAGCCGGTCGAGCGCCGCGATGGTCGACAGCCGGTGCGCCACGGCGATGACGGTCTTGCCCTCCATCAGCCGATAGAGGTTGTCCTGGATCGCCGCCTCGATCTCCGAATCGAGCGCCGAGGTCGCCTCGTCCAGAATCAGGATCGGCGCGTCCTTGAGCATCATGCGGGCGATCGCGATGCGCTGGCGCTGGCCGCCCGACAGCTTGACGCCGCGCTCGCCGACATGGGCGTCGTAGCCGCGCCTGCCCTTGGGGTCGGAAACGCCGAGGATGAAGTCGTGCGCCGCCGCCCGCTTCGCCGCCTCGACGATCTCCTCCTCGCTCGCGCCCGGCTTACCGTAGGCGATGTTGTCGCGGATCGAGCGGTGCATCAAGAGCGGCTCCTGCGCCACGACGCCGTACTGGGCGCGCAGCGAGGCCTGGGTGACGTCGCGGATGTCGGTGCCGTCGATCAGGATGCGCCCGCTCTCGACGTCGAACAGCCTGAGCGCGAGGTTGACGAGCGTGGTCTTGCCCGCTCCCGAGGGGCCGACCAGCGCCACCCGCTCGCCCGGCCGGACGTGCAGGTCGAGGTTCTGCACCACGCCCGCGCCCTTGCCGTAGGTGAAGGTGACGTCCTCGAACCTGAGATCACCCTTCACGCGCGGCAGGACGGCGGCGCCCGGCGCGTCGCGCAGCTCGGGCTGGACCGAGATGGTGCCGGTCGCGTCCTGCACCGTCGCGAAGGAGCGGATCAGGCCATTGATGTTGAACATCATGTAGCCGGACATCTGGTTGAGCCGGAACACGAGGCCCATGGCGGCGGCGATCTCGCCGGTCGAGGCCGTGCCCGCCATCCAGCCGCGGATGGCCAGCACGAACACCGCCGCCATCATGAAGCCGTTGACGATGGCGATGGCCGAACGCACGCGGGTGATCGCCCGCGACAGCGCCTTCACCGCGTCGAGGAAGCGCTCCATCGCCTCGCGGACGTAATCGTTCTCGCGCCGGCCGCTGTCGAACAGCTTCACCGCCATGATGTTGGTGAAGGCGTCGACCAGCCTGCCGTTCATGATCGAGCGTTCGTCGGCGCTGCGGCGGCCGGCGGCGCGCAGCGGCGGCAGCAGCTTCCATGCGACCCAGGCATAGACGACGAGCCAGACGAGCAGGACGAGCCCCATCGCCGGGTCGAGCAGCGACAGGATGGTGCCGGCGAGCACCAGGAAGGCAAGGAAGCTCCACATCGTCTGCAGCGACGAGACGATGAAGTCGCCGGTCGCCTCGCCGCCCTGCAGGATCTTGGTGGCGATGCGGCCGGCGAAGTCGTTCTGGTAGAAGGCGTAGGGCTGCTCGATCACCCGCCGGAACGACTGCCAGCGCACCAGCTGGTAGAAGGAAGGCACGATCACCTGCTGCTCGACCACCGCGTTGGCGATCATCACCACGGCGCGGATGACAAGCACCAGCGCGAGGAACGCGGCCAGCGCGCGCCAGTGATCGGTGACGAGCTGCGTCGGCGACGACGTCTCGAGAAGGTCGATCAGCCAGCCGAGCGACCAGTAGAGCGCGGCATCGACCGCGCCCGACAGGCCGCCGGCGACGAGCAGCAGCAGGAACGGGCCCTTGGCCTGCCGGGCGAAGAACAGGATGAACTGCCACGCGTCGCGCGGCAGCACCTCCCTGCCCGTGTCGGCGAAGGGCTCGATGACTTCCTCGGCCCTGCGCCAGATGCGCTCGGCGAAGCCGTCATCCTTGCGTTCCTCGATCTCGCTCATTGCGGTTTCCGATTCTGGGTCGAAGGCTCGGTTTTCTGTGGAATTTCGAACAAAATTGTGCGATATTGTAATGCAAAATGGGGCGGGGAATGAAACGGGAAGCTCTTGTGCGCGAGCTTCGCAAGCTGGCGCGCATATCGGGAAAAGCGTTCGAGGTCGTCCCGGACCGCGGAAAGGGCGGGCATTGGCGCGTCCATTTCGGCGACAGGTTCACGGTTATCAAATCGGGCGAATTGAGCCCCACTTATGTCAGGCTGATCCGGAAGCAACTCGGTGTCGACTAGAAGGTGGAAATGCCGGCCTCTCCCGGCGGCCAAGCGGAGCACAAGAACATGAACTATGTCTATTACGCCTCGATCGAGTCCGACCCGGACGGAGGCTACATCGTCACCTTTCCCGACGTTCCCGAGGCGATTACCCAGGGCGAGGATCGGGGCGACGCCGTAGCGAGCGGTGCGGACGCATTGGGAATGGCGCTGCGAGGCTATCTTGCCGCCGGCCGGGCGCTGCCACGACCACAGGCCAGCATCGGCACGCCAGTGGCGGTGCCGGCCGGGGACGCGATGAAGCTGGCGCTGGTCGAAGCCTTTCGCGAGAGCGGGATGAGCAAGACGGAACTCGCCGCTCGTCTCGGCAAGGCGGAAACGGAGGCGCGGCGCATACTCGATCCCGACCATCCCACCAAGCTGGCAACGATGCAGGCCGCATTGGCGGCGTTGGGCAAGACGGTCGTCATAACCGTACGCGACGCGGCGTGACGCCGCGTCGCGTTTGGAGATTCTCGACTGTCTCGCGTCGCTCATTCGGCCGCGATTTCCTTTTCCTGCGTGCCCTGTTCCTCTTCCAGCAGGAAGCCGCCCGACTGCCTCTGCCATAGCTGGGCATAGAGCCCGCCCCTGGCAATGAGGTCGTCGTGGGTTCCCCCCTCGATGATGCGCCCCTTGTCCATGACGACGAGGCGGTCCATCGCGGCGATGGTCGAAAGCCGGTGGGCGATAGCGATCACCGTCTTGCCTTCCATCAGCCGGTAGAGGTTCTCCTGGATCGCCGCCTCGACCTCTGAATCGAGCGCCGAGGTCGCTTCGTCCAGAATCAGGATCGGCGCATCCTTGAGCATGACGCGGGCGATCGCAATGCGCTGGCGCTGGCCGCCCGACAGCTTGACGCCGCGCTCGCCGACATGGGCGTCGAGACCCTTGCGGCCCTTGGCGTCGGAAAGCCCGGCGACGAAGTCGAGCGCCTCGGCCCGGCGCGCGGCCTCGAGGATCATCTCCTCGGTCGCGTCGGGGCGGCCGTAGGCGATGTTGTCGCGCACCGAGCGGTGAAGCAGCGACGTATCCTGCGTGACGACGCCGATCTGCGCCCTGAGCGAGTCCTGCGTGACGCCGGCGATGTCCTGCCCGTCGATCAGCACCTTGCCCGCCTCGAGATCGTAGAAGCGCAGGAGGATGTTGACGAGCGTCGACTTGCCCGCGCCCGAACGGCCGACGACGCCGACCTTCTCGCCGGGGCGCACCGTCAGCGACAGGTCCTCGATCACGCTCTTCTTCTTGCCGTAGTGGAAGCGCACGCGGTCGAACCGGATCTCGCCGTGCGGCACGACGATCTCCTTCGCCCCCGGCCGGTCCTCGACCAGCTGCGGCAGCGAGATCGACTTGATGCCGTCCTGCACGGTGCCGATGTTCTCGAACAGCGCCGACACCTCCCACATGATCCATTGCGACATGCCCCAAAGGCGCAGGACGAGGCCGAGCGCCACGGCGACCGCGCCGATCGACACGGCCGCGTTCAGCCACAACCAGATCGACAGCGCCCCCACCGTGGCCAGAAGCACCGAGTTGAGGAGGTAGAGGATGGTGTAGAGGCCCGTCACCAGCCGCATCGTGCGATAGGCGGGATCGAGGAAGCCTTCCATGCCCTCGCGCGCGAAGGCGGCCTCGCGCCGCGCATGGCTGAACAGCTTGACGGTCTGGATGTTGGTGTAGCTGTCGACCACGCGGCCGGTCATCACCGAGCGCGCGTCGGCCTGCTCCTCCGACACCTTGCCGAGGCGCGGGATGTAATAATAGAGCAGGACGACATAGCAGACGAGCCACACGGCGAGCGGCACCGCCAGCCGCCAGTCGGCCGAGCCGACCAGGAACAGCACGCCGAGGAAATAGACCACGACGTAGTTGAGCACGTCGATCAGCTTGATGACGCATTCGCGCACGGCCAGCGCCGTCTGCATCAGCTTGGTGGCGATGCGGCCGGCGAACTCGTCCTGATAGAAGGTCATCGACTGCCCGAGCAGGTAGCGGTGCACCTGCCAGCGGATGCGCATCGGGTAGTTGGCGAACAGCGTCTGGTGGTTGAGGAGCGAGTTGAACCACACGATGCCGGGCAGGAACACCAGCACGACGAAGGCCATGCCGGCGAGCGTCCGGCCTTCCGTCTGCAGGAAGGTCTCCCTGTCCTGCGCGGTGAGCCAGTCGACGATGTTGCCGAGGAAGCCGAACATCCACACCTCGGTCAGCGCGATGATCGAGGTCAGCACCGCCGAGATGGCGATCAGCGGCCACGAGCCGCGCGTGTAGTGCAGGCAGAACGCGACCAGCGTCCGCGGCGGCTCCACCGGCTCTTCCGGCGGGAACGGATTCAGGAGGGATTCGAACCAGCGATACATGGCGGGGGTCTTCTCTTTATTGCTCTGGAGCGCGCCCGAGGCGCGCCGGATCACTTGTGCCCGCTGCGCGGGCCGATATTCGCATGCCTCGGCGTGCGGTTTTGCGGCACGCCGGGCTTTGGTCCCCTTCGCCTGCCCCTGCGCCCGGTCGGCGATCGCCTTCGCGCCCTTCGGCGGCGGCGGGGCGACCCCGCCCTTC
>JACZJD010000405.1 GCA_014860725.1 Aquamicrobium sp. | reverse complement strand
CCGCGCCGCATCGAGGGCGCGGTCTACCGTCGCGAGCGGGATCTCGTGCTGCAGCAGCAGGTGCTCGCCTTTGGCGAATCGCAGCGTGTCGACGGCCGCCGCGCCGACCGTGCCGTTGGACCCGGGAACGACGGCGATCATGTTCTCGCCGTCGCCGCCGACGAGGATCAGCGCCGTGCCGGTCGGCTCGCCGGCGCGGGCGACGCCCGAAAGATCGACGCCGCCCTTCTCCAGCAGCGACAGCGCTTCTCCGGCGAAGGCGTCGGCGCCGACCGCGCCGATCATGCGCACGCCGGCCCCGGCCCGTGCAGCTGCCAGCGCCTGGTTGGCGCCCTTGCCGCCGGCGGCCGTGGCGAAACTGGAACCGGGCACGGTCTCGCCGGGCTTCGGCAGCCTGTCGACCGTGGCGATCAGGTCTAGATTGATGGAGCCGATGACGGTGATCACGATGGAGCCTCCGGGCGCATTTGCCGCGGAAGCTACCCTTTGCCGCCGCGGCTTTCCAGAGCCGCGGCGTTCGTCCTTTCAGCGTTCGCCGGCCGGCGCCTGCCCGGCCTCCCAGCCGAGCATGGCGCGCTTGCGCGTGATCCCCCAATGGTAGCCGGTGAGTGCACCCGACTTGCCGACGGCGCGGTGGCAGGGCACGACGAAGGAGATCGGATTGGCGCCGATCGCCGCGCCGACGGCCCTGCTGGCCGAAGGCATGCCGATGCCCGACGCAATCGCCGAATACGTGCAGGCGCGGCCCATCGGGATCTTCAGGAGCGCTTCCCAGACGCGTACCTGGAAATCGGTGCCGATGAGGACGACCCGCAGCGGCTGGTCCGCGCGCCAGCGCGCCGGATCGAAGATGCGTCCCGCATAGGGGGCCGTGGCGGCGAGGTCCTCGCGATAGGTCGCGTTCGGCCAGCGGCCGGTCATGTCTTCCAGCGCCGCGCGTTCGCCGCCGGGATCGGCGAAGGCGAGGCCGGCGAGCCCGCGGTCGGTGACCATCACCAGCGCGATGCCGAATTGTGTGACGTGGAAGCCGTAGCGGACGGTCAGGCCGGCGCCGCGGGTCTTGTAGTCGCCGGGCGACATCGCCTCGTGGGTGACGAAGAGATCGTGCAGCCGGCCCGGCCCCGACATGCCCACCTCGAGGGCGGTCTCGAGCAGCGGCATGCCCTCGTCGAGCAGGCGGCGCGCGTGGTCGAGCGTCACCGCCTGGAGAAAAGCCTTCGGCGAAAGGCCCGCCCAGCGCGTGAAGAGCTTCTGCAGGGCCGTTGGCGTCTCGCCGACCTCGGCCGCGAGTTCGTCGAGCGACGGCTGGTCGCGATAGTCGAGGCTGATCTTCTCGATCACCCTGCGGACGGTCTCGTAGTCGCCGCCGTCGGGGGTGATGTCGCGTTGGAGGATGGCTGTCTGCGCGTTCATGGCGTTTCTCCTTGCCGCGACTATCGCGCCGGCGGCCCGGCCGCGCCACCCGATTCATGATGCCACCACCGCGGCCAACCTGCTTCTCAGCGTGCCCTGACGGTGGCCAGCGCGCTGGAGAATGCGGCGGCGAAGCTCTCGCGATCGTCCGGGTTGAGGAAGCCGCCGATGGCGACAGCCTTTCCCTGTCCTTCGACCGCCATGCGCGTGATGCCGATCTCGTCGTGGCGGGCGACGTTGAAGCGCGCCCAGAACGGGTTGAAGCGGTGGTCCTCGGTCCGGCCGGAAGGCGCGGTCTTGCGGATGTCGAGCGCAGTGCGCGACACCGAGACCTCTTCGCGCGCCCTTGCCGCGCGATAGTTCAGGCGGAAGGCGACGTAGATCGCCAGCACGTCGAGGCCGAAGAAGCCGAATACCGGCCAGGCGCCGCGCGACAGGAAGACGACCCCCGTCACCGCCCAGCCGGCAAGCAGCGTCGCCATCAGTGCGTAGAAGCCGGCCTGCCCGAGCGATCGGTGCGGCATCAGCAGCGCGCGGAAGATCGGTTCGTCGGCGGCGGGCCGGGTGTTTGTCTCGGTCATCGGCCGAGATTATAGAGGGCCGATGCAAAAGCCCAAGCCCAAAGTCGTCAACCGTTCCTCCGAGCCCCGCATTGCCCCGGGCGTGCGAATATCGGCGCGCCGCCCGCGCTACAGCGAGGCGGAGGTGCGCGAGATTTTCCGCCGCCTGGCCATCCAGCGGCCTGAGCCGAAAGGCGAACTGGAGCACGTCAACCCCTTCACGCTGCTGGTGGCCGTCGTGCTGTCGGCGCAGGCGACGGATGCCGGCGTCAACAAGGCGACGCGGTCGCTCTTCGCCGTCGCCGACACGCCGCACAAGATGCTGGCGCTCGGCGAGGCGCGACTCGGCGACTACGTGAAGACCATCGGCTTGTGGCGCAACAAGACGAAGAACGTGCTGGCGCTGTGCGAAGCGCTGATCCGCGACCACGGCGGCGAGGTGCCTGCCGACCGCGACGCGCTGACGAGGCTTCCCGGCGTCGGGCGCAAGACCGCCAATGTCGTGCTCAACATGGCCTTCGGCCAGCCGACGCTCGCCGTCGACACGCATGTCTTCCGCATCGGCAACCGGCTCGGTCTCGCTCCGGGGAAGACGCCCGACGAAGTCGAGGCTGCCTTCCTGCGCATCATCCCGGACGAATACCTGCGCCACGCGCATCACTGGCTGATCCTGCACGGGCGCTACGTGTGCAAGGCGCGCAAGCCCGAATGCACCGCCTGCGTGATCGCCGACCTGTGCAAGGCGGCGGAGAAGACCAACGCCATTCGGGCGCCGCTGGTCGAGCTGGCGCCGTTACCCGCCGACGGCGCCCTCGAAGAATCAGCTTCATGAGCCGATGCCGTGGGCCATCATGGCGGCGAAGACGGGGATGAAGGCGAACAGCGCCAGCTCGGCCAGCACGAGCCGGCGCAGGCCGGCAACGTCGGCGTCCGGCACCGCGTAGGCGGGATCCGTCCGCGCCGCCCGCCGCCAGGCGAGAATCTTCAGCGTCGGCGGGACCGAGGCGATGCCCACAGCGGCGAAGGCGGCCATCTTCGCCCAGAAGCTCCACGAGGCGAGGTAGAACTCCCAGCCTTTCAGGCCCCAGGCGAGCCGGCCGATACCGACGGCGATCAGCGCCATTGCCGCGCCGCCGTATAGGCCGTCGAGTCGGCCAAGAAGCGCCAACCTACCGCCGCTGAGCCCGGGGCGAAGCAGCGCGGCTTCGGCGGCGAGCAGACCGAGGAGCGAGAAGGCGAGAAGGTGGTGGAGGATGGCGAGGACGAGATCGGCGAGCATGAGCGGCTCCGCGTAAGGCAATAAAATTGACAACGTAAAGATATCGTAGTCAGTAAATTGACGTCGTCAAGATAGCCGACGATCCCCGTCGTGCTGGTTGGCGGCGCGGCTGCTCCGGTCGTCAGTCGTGGGAAGTGGCGGTGTCGCGGGTAGCGAGCTTTGCCGGCATCATGCCGCGGCGTTCCATTTCGGCGCGGATCGAGGCCGGCATCTCGCGGCAGGCGCAGTTCGCCGCGTGTCCGGCGTGCCAGGCGAGGCGCTGCTCGAGCGTGGCGTTCGCCGGCATGCGGTGCGCCGCATGCCATTCCCTGTTCAGGATGGACTTGGACATCGGTAGACCTCCGTCCTCGTAGGAAGGATCAGTATCGCGCCGGCGCGGGCCGGACGCCAGCCTCGGCGCGTGCGACCATCTTGTGCAGGTGGACCATCATCGCCGCGGCGAACAGCGGGGTGAGCAGATTGATCAGCGGCAGCGCGAGGAAGCCGGCGATCACCAGCCCGGCGAGGAAGACGGTCAGCGCGTTGCGCCGCCGCATCGCCTTCGCCTCCGCCTCCGGGCGGAAGCGCATCGCGGCGAACTCGAAGAACTCGCGGCCGAGCAGGTAGCCGTTGACGAGAAAGAAAGCGGCGATGTTGATGCCGGGTATCAGCAGGAGGACCAGCGCGACGAGGTTTCCGAGGATGACGACGCCGAGGAACTTCAGCGACAGGGCGAAGGCCGTCAGAGGCGGCAGGGGCCTGCCGGGCGGGTCCTGCGGATAGTCGGTACGCTCGACCACCTCGGCGATGTCGTCGAGGAAGATGCCGGCGACCAGCGCCGTCACCGGCGAGACGAGCAGCGCCAGGCCGACGGCGAGTCCGATGCCGGCCAGGATTGCCGCCACCAGCGTCAGCCAGCCGGCCCAGGACGGGAAACCGGGCAGCAGCGCGTCGATCCACGGCAGCGCCAGCCAGTCGAACAGCTCCTTCAGCCCGAACCAGGCGCCGACGAGCAGGAGCAGCGTCAGCGCCAGCGATTTCAGCAGGACGGCGCGGAATTCGGCCGAGAACAGGCGGGAGAGGGCGGCGCCGGCGGCTTCGATGATCACTTCGTGTCTCTCCTTGCGCAGTCGAGATAGGCGCCGTCATGCTGCGCCGCAAGGTCGCGCCTCGGTCGATGTCTACGCACCCTAGACCGGGCGCGCCCGGTCGTGGCAGATAGCAGCGGAATCCAGGATCCCATCGGAGAGCTTGATGGCCGCATACGACGTCCTCTGCATCGGCAACGCCATCGTTGACATCATCGCGCAATGCGACGAGGCGTTCCTCGAGGCGAACGGCATCATCAAGGGGGCAATGAACCTGATCGACACTGAGCGTGCGGAGCTGCTCTATTCGCGAATGGGTCCGGCGATCGAGGCGTCCGGCGGGTCGGCCGGCAACACCGCGGCCGGCGTCGCCAGCTTCGGCGGTCGCGCCGCCTTCTTCGGCAAGGTCTCGCGCGATCCGCTCGGGTCCATCTACACCCACGACATCCGCGCCCAGGGCGTCGCCTTCGACACGAAACCGCTCGACGGCACGCCGCCGACGGCGCGCTCGATGATCTTCGTCACACCCGACGGCGAGCGTTCGATGAACACCTATCTCGGCGCCTGCGTCGAGCTCGGGCCGGAGGACGTCGAGGCCGACAAGGCGGCAGGCGCCAAGGTCACCTATTTCGAAGGCTATCTCTGGGATCCGCCGCGGGCAAAGGAGGCGATCCGCCTGACGGCGAAGCACGCGCACGCGGCCGGCCGCGAGGTCTCCATGACCCTGTCCGACCCGTTCTGCGTCGACCGCTACCGGGGCGAGTTCCTCGACCTGATGCGCTCGGGCACGGTCGACATCGTCTTCGCCAACGCCCACGAGCTGAAGTCGCTCTACCAGACATCCTCCTTCGACGCCGCGCTCGCGGCGATCCGCAAGGATTGCCGGCTCGCCGCGGTGACTCGCTCCGAAGAGGGGTCGATCATCGTACGCGGCGACGAGACGGTCGAGATCAGGGCGATCGAGATCGAGCAGCTGGTCGACACGACCGGCGCCGGCGACCTCTACGCGGCCGGCTTCCTGTTCGGCTACACGACCGGCAGGAGCCTGAAGGAATGCGGCGACCTCGGCTCGCTGGCCGCCGGCCTTGTCATCCAGCAGATCGGGCCCCGACCGTACAAGAACCTGCGCGTCGAGGCCCAGCAGGTCGGGCTGCTCTGAGCGTGCGCCGGCCCGGCTCGCCTCGTCGTGGATCAGCGGGACGGTGCGCCGATCACACTCACGGAATGTCTTCGGGCCGGCGGCCCGGCCGGCTGCGGTAGGGCGGGAAGGTCCAGCCGTATTTCAGTGCCCCGCCGCGCACGACGAAGGCCGTCGCCGCGGCGATCAGGGCGGCGGCGAGCAGCGGAAAGCCCGCCAGCGTCAGCATGGTATAGGCGGCCGCTCCCGCCATCGCGGCGGTCACGTAGATCTCCGGCCGCAGCAGCACCGACGGCTCGCCGGCGAGCAGGTCGCGCAGGATGCCGCCGAAGGTCGCGGTCAGCATGCCCATCACCACGGCGACCGTCGGCGAGCCGGTGGCGGCGAGGCCCTTCGCCGCGCCGAGCACGCAGTAGGCCGACAGGCCGACGGCATCGAGCCAGAGCAGCAGCCTGTAGCGGGACTCGACGAGGTGCGCGGTGAAGAACACCATCACCGCCGCCGCCGCGCAGACCAGCACGTAGGCCGGGTTCGCCACCCAGAACACCGGCACGCCGAGGATCAGGTCGCGGAACGTGCCGCCGCCGATGCCGGTGACGCCTGCAAGGAAAAGGAAACCGATGATGTCGAGCTGCTTGCGCGACGCCGCCAGCGCCCCTGTCGCGGCGAATACCGCGACGCCGGCATAGTCGAGATAGAGGATCGGGTTCATGGCGGCCGGCCGGTCCAGCTG
>JACZJD010000404.1 GCA_014860725.1 Aquamicrobium sp. | reverse complement strand
CCGCAACGTGGCGGCGACCGCGCCGGCGCGCTCGCGCGCCGCCGCCACGTTGCGGTGGCGCAGATAGGCCCCCACCGCGATCGATTCGAGCACGGTCATCGAATGGAAGACCTGCGGGATCTGGAAGGTGCGGGCGAGCCCGAGCTTGCAGATCTGGTCGGGCGAGCGGCCGTCGATGCGCATGCCGGCGAAGGTGACGGTGCCGGCCGTCGGCGGGAACACGCCGGCGACGACGTTGAACAGCGTGGTCTTGCCGGCGCCGTTCGGCCCGATCAGGCCGAGGATCTCGCCCTCGGCGACGGCCATGTCCACGGCGTTGACGGCGACCAGGCCGTCGAAGCGCATGGTGAGCGAAGAGACCTTGAGCATCAGCGCGCCTCCCCGGCCTTGACGCCGCCCTGCCGCGGCCTGCGCGCCAGCCGGTCGCGGATCGCCCGCGCGCCGCCGATGAGGCCGTTGGGCAGCAGGATGACGATGACGATGAGCGCGACGCCGTAGAGGACGAGGTGCAGGCCCGGCGCCGACTGGCCGAAGGTCTCGAGCAGCACGTCGCGCAGCGGCAGCGCGATGGCCGCGCCGATGATCGGCCCGGCGATGGAGCCGATGCCGCCCAGGAGCGCCATCAGCGGCAGGTCGACCGAGAACGCCATGCTGAACACCGAGGTCGGCTCGATGTAGAGCACGTACTGCGCCAGCAGCGTGCCGCCGGCCGAGGTGAAGAAGGCCGAGACCAGAAGCGCGATCATCTTGTAGCGGCGCATGGCGATGCCCGAGGCCACCGCCGCCTCCTCGCTGTCGCGGATGGCGCGCAGATAGGCGCCCATGTAGCTGCGCGAGATCATGAAGGCGACGGCGGTGACGGCGATCAGGAACAGGCCGGCGAGCAGCGCGTAGCTCGAGCGCTCCTCGAAGATCATGCGCGCCAGCCCCGGCTGGTAGTTGATCGAGAGGCCGTAGGGCATGTCGGTGTATTTGCGCGAGGCCATGAGCAGGATGCGCACCGTCTCGCCGAAGGCGAGCGTCGCCATGGCGAAGAACACGCCGCGCATGCGGAAGGCGGGAAAGGCGATGACCACCGCCAGCGCCATGCTGAGCAGCCCGCCCGCGACCATGCCGAGCCAGGGCGAGACGCCGGCATAGTTGTAGAGGAGCGTCGAGGTGTAGGCCCCGACCCCGAAGAAGGCGGTGTGGCCGAGCGAGAACTGCCCCGCCATGCCGCCGACGATGTTCCACGCCGAGGCCATGCCGGCATAGAGGAACAGCAGCACCAGCATGTTGAGGTAGTAGTCGTTGGCGACGACGAGCGGCAGGCCGAGCGTGCAGGCGAAGAGCAGCAGCATCCACGCCGCGTCCGACCTCTTCCACTCGAAATATCCGGGAAGGCGGCTCATTTCAGCGTCTCCTTCTCCGCGCCCCTGATGCCCATGAGGCCGTGCGGGCGGATGGCGAGCAGCAGGATCAGCAGCACGAAGTGCGTCGCCTCCTTGAGATCGGGCGCGAAGTAGCCGCCGATCGTCTCGATGATGCCGAGGATGACGCCGCCGACGATGGTGCCGGCGACGCTGCCGAGGCCGCCCAGCACCACCACCACGAAGGCGACGAGCACGAAGAACGAGCCGACCGAGGGGAAGGCGTAGAAGGAGGGGATCAGCACCCCGCCGGCGACGCCGGTGATGGCGATGCCGAGGCCGAAGGTGAGGATGAAGATCTTCTGCGGGTCGATGCCCATCAGCCGCGCCGCCATCAGGTCCTGCGAGATCGCCTCGATGGCGCGGCCGGTGAAGGTCCGGCGCAGGAAGACGATGACCGCCGTGAGGATGACCACGGCGAAGCCGAAGGCGATGACGCGGTCGGTCGGCAGGTGGATGGCGCCGAGCCTGAGCGAGCTCATGCCCTGCGGCATGGTCTGGATCGTGCGGTAGTCGGCCTGCCACAGCATCAGCGCCAGATTCTGCAGCGCGATCGACAGGCCGAGCGTGACGAAGACCTGCGTCAGCTCCGGCCGGTAGATGGTGAAGCGCATGATGCCGGCATAGAACAGGGCGCCGAGCGCGAAGAAGCCGACGGCGATGAGCGGCGCGCCGAAATACGGATTCACGCCGGTCAGCGTCATCAGCCAGAAGCCGGCATACATGCCCAGCATCAGGAACTCGCCATGGGCGAAGTTGATGACCTTGGCCACGCCGAAGATGAGGTTCAGGCCGAGCGCCGCCAGGGCATAGACGCCCCCGAGCAGGATTCCGGACAGAACGAGCTGTGTGAATATCTCCATCCCAGGACTCCGAGACGCGCCTAGAGCTTGTTCTCGAAGACCGAGATCGGCGGATAGGCGTCGCCCGAGGTGACGACGTCGAGCACGGTGGCGATGTCGGCGTCGAGCGCCTCGCGCAGCGCGGCGACGAAGCCCTCCGCGGTCTCGACGCGCACGCCGTTGCAGCCCGTGGCGCGGGCGATGGCCGCGTGGTCGACCGGCGCGAAGCCGATGGCGCCGGTATGGGCGCCGAACTTCACCAGCTCGGCATGCTTCTGGAAGCCGAGGATGCCGTTGTTGAGCACGATCACCGTGACCGGCAGCCCCATGCGGCGCGCGGTCTCCAGCTCCTGCCAGCAATGGGCGAAGCCGCCGTCGCCGACCACGGCGACCACCCGGCGGTCGCGGGCCGCGACCTTGGCGCCGAGCGCCAGCGGCAGGCCCCAGC
>JACZJD010000058.1 GCA_014860725.1 Aquamicrobium sp. | reverse complement strand
CTCCTACCACAACATCTTCCGCGTCGGCGCCATCATGCAGGATCTGGGCTTCTGGATCCTGAACGACATCGTCTGGCGCAAGACCAACCCGATGCCGAATTTCCGCGGCCGCCGCTTCCAGAACGCGCACGAGACCATGATCTGGGCCTCGCGCGACCCGCAGGCCAAGGGCTACACCTTCAACTACGAGGCGATGAAGGCGGCCAACGACGACGTGCAGATGCGCTCGGACTGGCTGTTCCCCATCTGCACCGGCGCCGAGCGGCTGAAGGACGAGAACGGCAACAAGATCCATCCGACGCAGAAGCCCGAGGCGCTGCTGGCGCGCGTGCTCCTGTCGTCGTCGAAGCCGGGCGACGTGGTGCTCGACCCGTTCTTCGGCACCGGCACCACCGGCGCGGTCGCCAAGCGGCTGGGCCGCCACTTCGTCGGCATCGAGCGCGAGCAGGCCTATATCGACGCGGCGCTCGAGCGCCTCGAAAGCGTCGAGCCGCTGGAGATGACCGCGCTCAAGATCATGACCGGCAAGCGCGCCGAGCCGCGCGTCGCCTTCTCGAGCCTCCTCGACAACGGCCTGATCAAGCCGGGTGCGGCACTCTACGACGCGCGCCGCCGCTTCCGCGCCGAGGTGCGCGCCGACGGCACGCTGGCCTGTGGCGACGCGGTCGGCTCCATCCACAAGGTCGGCGCGCTGGTGCAGGGGCTCGACGCCTGCAACGGCTGGGCCTTCTGGCACTACGAGCGCCACGGCGGGCTGATGTCGATCGACGAGTTGCGCCGCATCGTGCGCCTCGGCATGGAGCGCGCCGGCGGCTGAGCCCGGAGCGATCCAGGAAAGGTGCGAAGCGGCTTTCCGCCCGGAACTGCGGAAAACTCTAGAACCCGTAGGCCGCGAGGTCGCGTTCGAGCGTCCCCGCGTCGCTGAACAGCAGGGCCTGCCAGCCGGCGGCCTTCGCGCCCTCGACGTTCTTCGCGCTGTCGTCGATGAACAGGGTGGCGTCCGGCGTCAGGCCGAAGGTCTCCGCATGCAGGCGGTAGATGGCGGCGTCCGGCTTCAGCACCCCGACCGCGCCCGAGACCGTCACCCCGCGCGGCAGGCCGAGGAACGGATAGCGCGCCTGCGCCTCGGCGAAGGTGTCGGCGGCGAAGTTGGTCAGAAGCGTCACGTCGTGGCCGGCCCCGACCAGCCGTTCGAGGATGGCGACGCTGTCGTCATAGGCGTGCGGCACCATCTCGGGCCAGTGGCGGCGAAAGGCGCGGATCAGCGCCTCCTCCTGCGGATATCGCTCGATCAGCAGCGCTTCGGCCTCCGGCCATGGGCGGCCGCGGTCCTGCTCGACGTTCCAGGCGGGCGTGCAGACCTCGCCGAGGAACCACGACCGCTTCGCGTCGTCGGGGATCAGGTGCAGGAACGGCAGTTCGGGATCGTAGTGGAGCAGCACCTTGCCGATGTCGAAGACGATGTGGCGGACTTCGCTCATTCGCTCTCCTCGCGCGCCGGGCGCAACCGGAAGATGCCGGGCACCGCCGCCTCGATGGCCTTCTTCATGACGGTCGGCAGGGCCTCGCCTGCGATCGCCTCCGGCGGCGACCACCACCAGCCGCCGGGAACCCGGACGTCGGCGCCGTCGGCCCGCCAGACGTCGAGCGTAAGCTCGAAATGGGTGAAGACGTGACG
>JACZJD010000403.1 GCA_014860725.1 Aquamicrobium sp. | reverse complement strand
TTCGAGCGCGGCCTACGTCACCGACGAGGTGCCGGACGTGAAGGCCGCGCTCGAAGGCGCGCGCGACATCGTCGCCGAGCGGTTCTCCGAGAATGCCGACCTCCTCGGCCGGCTGCGCGCCTACATGAAGGAGCGCGCCGTGCTGCGCGCCCGCGTGCTCGACGGCAAAGAGGAGGCGGGCGCCAAGTTCTCCGACTATTTCGACCATGCCGAGCGCTGGGCGACGGTGCCCAGCCACCGCGCGCTCGCCATGCTGCGCGGCCGCAACGAGGACGTGCTGGCGCTGGAGCTGGAGGTGGATGCCGACGACCCCTCGCCGGTGAAGCCCGCAGTGCGGGCGATCGCCGCCGCCTATTCGATCGGCGCGAGCCTGCCGGGCGACCGCTGGCTGATGGAGGTCGCCGGCTGGACCTGGCGGGTAAAGCTGTCGCTGCACCTGTCGCTCGACCTGATGCGCGACCTGCGCGAGCCGGCGGGCGCGGCCAGCAGCAGGTCCTTGAGGTTGCGGGCGAAGACGTTGATCGCCTCCTCGTCGGCGCGCTCGCGCCCGACCATGGGCCTCGACCCCGGCATCCGCACCGGCGTCAAGGTCGCGGTGGTGGACGGCACCGGCAAGCTCGTCGCCGCCTCGACGGTCTATCCCTTCCCGCCGCGCAACGACGTGCGCGGTGCGCAAGGCGAGCTTGCGGCGCTGATCCGCCGGCACAATGTCGAGCTCGTCGCCATCGGCAACGGCACCGGCAGCCGCGAGACCGAGAAGCTGGTGGCCGGGATGCTGGCCGACATGCCTGCTCCCAAGCCGCTGAAGGTGATCGTCTCGGAGGCGGGCGCGTCGGTCTATTCCGCGTCGGAGACGGCCGCTGCCGAGTTCCCCGACCTCGACGTGTCGCTCCGCGGCGCGGTCTCGATCGCGCGGCGCCTGCAGGACCCGCTGGCCGAGCTGGTCAAGATCGAGCCGAAGTCGATCGGCGTCGGCCAGTACCAGCACGACGTCGACCAGTACCGGCTCGCCCGGGCGCTCGACGCGGTGGTCGAGGACGCGGTCAACGCCGTCGGCGTCGATTTGAACACCGCCTCCGCGCCGCTGCTGGCGCGGGTCTCGGGCCTGGGCGCGTCGCTCGCCGAGGCCATCGTCGCCCACCGCGACTTGAACGGCCCGTTCAGGAGCCGCAAGCAGCTTCTCGAGGTGGCGCGGCTCGGCCAGCGCACCTTCGAGCAGAGCGCGGGCTTCCTGCGGATTCGCGACGGCGACGAGCCGCTCGACGCATCCGCCGTCCACCCCGAGGCCTACGGCGTGGCGCGCAGGATCGTCTCGGCCTGCGGCCGCGACGTGCGCGCGCTGATGGGCGACAGCGCCGCCTTGAAGGCGCTCGACCCGCGCGTCTTCGCCGACGAGCGCTTCGGCCTGCCGACGGTGCGCGACATCATCGCCGAGCTGGAGAAGCCCGGCCGCGACCCGCGCCCGGCCTTCAGGACGGCGACCTTCGCCGAGGGCGTGGACGACATCAGGGACCTGAAGCCCGGCATGGTGCTCGAAGGCACCGTGACCAACGTCGCCGCCTTCGGCGCGTTCGTGGACATCGGCGTGCATCAGGACGGGCTGGTCCACGTCTCCCAGCTCGCCGACCGCTTCGTCAGGGACGCGCACGAGGTGGTGAAGGCCGGCGACGTGGTCAAGGTCCGGGTGCTGGAGGTGGACGTCAAGCGCAACCGCATCGGCCTCTCCATGCGCAAGGACGCCGCCCCCGCCCCGCGGCAGGAGGGACGCAGCGGAAAGCCCTCCGGCGCCCCCGGCAAGGGCAGCCGCAACGACCGGCCGCGCGATGGCGGCGGCCAAGGGGCGCTCGGAGCCGCGCTCGCCGCCGCGATGAAGCGGAAATAGGGGGCCGGGTATCGCGTGCCGGAGGCGGCGCGGTGGCGTTCCGCCGCCTCCCCAATGTCGGTCTATCACAGCTGGTAGGTGATGCCGTTCGGGCTCTTGCTGGCGCAGTGGATGCGCACGACGGATCGGGTGGCAACGGCGATCTCGAGCGCAGTGCCGTCGGCGATGTTGCCGATGAAGATGAAGGCGCCGTTGTCGCTGACGGCGCCACTCGCGACCTCGATCACCGAGACGGTGTTGTCCGGCTCTGCCTCGGTGCCCTGGTTGGTGACGTAGACGAAGCGGCCGTCGGGCGTCGCGTGGACCGGGATCTGCGCGCGTGGCCGTGTCGATGATCGACACGGTGCCGTCGCGGACGTTGGCGATGTAGACCGACGTGCCGTCCGGGCTCATGCACAGGCCTCGCGGATAGGCGCCGGTCGCCACCGCTGCCACGGTCGTGCCCGCGTCAACGTCGATGATCGACACAGTGTTGTCCTCGAAGTTCTAGACATAGGCGAAGCTGCCGTTGGCATCGGTGACGACATGGGCGGGCTGATTGCCAGCGGCAAAGCCCCCGGCGTCGAGCACGACCCCGGCGTCTGGCGCCGCGTCCTTGCCGTGGTCGACCAGCAGGATGTTGACCTCCCCGGTCGCAAGGTCGATGCGGGCATAGCCCGGCTCTTGCCGTGGCGCGTGTCGGGGCTGCCCAGCGAACCCATTACTCGCCCGTGCTACTCAATGGGTCCCGGCTCTCGCTCCGCTCGCCCGGGATGACGGTGGCGGCAAGGGGGGCCGGCCCCAGCTCTTGCCGGCAAGTGGATGACAGGCGATTCTGCCTGAACCGCTCTAGGTAGTGGACTCATAATTGCGCATCTACAGTCTTGCTGAAGCGAGAGCGAGGGCAGCGAGGAAGTTTCTGGCAAGCTTGTCGTAGCGGGTTGCGATACGGCGGAAGTGTTTGAGCTTGCAGAAGAAGCGCTCGACGAGGTTGCGCTGGCGGTAGATGGCTGGATCGACTGATCGCTGGACCTTGCGGTCGCGTTGGGTCGGGATATGGGCCTGTCCGCCACGCCGGCCAACCAGATTGATCAGGGGCTGCCAGTCATAGCCGCGGTCGGCAACGACGATGGCGGCGGGTAGATGTTGAAGCAGCACGGGCACCATAGCCTTGTCGGACGCCTAGCCCGCCGTAAGAGCGAGGCGAACCGGCAGCCCGCTCTCGTCGACCACGACATGGATCTTGCTGGTCAGTCCTCCACGAGAACGGCCGATGGCGTGATCCGGAGCCCCTTTTTACCGCCGGCGGCATGCTGGTGAGCCCGGATGATGGAACTGTCGATCAAATGCATCGACTGTGGCGAAGCGGCCGCCAAAGCCTCGAAAACCCGAAGCCAAACGCCCGCCTTGGCCCATCGGTTGTAGCGGTTATAAGCGGTCGTGTATGGGCTGTAGCGCTCGGGAAGGTCGCGCCAGGGCGACCCGGCCCGCAGGGTGTAGAATATCCCGTTTAGGACGCGCCGATCGTCAGTTCGCGCAACGCCACGGGGCTTGTCGGGAAGAAGCGGTGCAATCAGTGCCCATTCCCGGTCCGTCAGATCGAAACGTGCCATTCAAGCTCCTCCTCAAGGACCTTGAATCACGAACCAATCTCAAACGAAATCCCGTTTATGAGTACAGAACCTACCGCGGCAGCAAGGTGCCGATGCCGAGGGATCGGGCCTTGGCGACCACGAGGCCGGCCAGCGCGAGGTCGGCGATGCCGAGGCCGCGGAAGCAGAACATCGTTCGGCCGGGGGCGGCCATTGTCCATGCGCCGCTCGCCATCTGCCCGAGATCGATGGAGAAGGCGACGCCCTCGACCGGCTTCGTGTCGACGTCGTAGGGCGCCCTGCTCTGGGCGAGGCTGTCGGTGGCCAGCACGTCGAAGGCGCCGAGCGACGCCGGCAGCCAGCTCCTGCCGATGTCCACGGCCGAGACGAAGGCGTGCGCCGGCAGGAGCCGCGCGTCGAGGAAGGCGCGCAAGCCGGGCGCGCCCGGCACCATGGAGACGACGATGTCGGACCGGCGCACGAGGTCGTCGGGGTCGGGCACGACCTCGCCGGCGAGGCCGATCCCGCCGGCGA
>JACZJD010000402.1 GCA_014860725.1 Aquamicrobium sp. | reverse complement strand
GCGGCGGCGGCTGACGGCGAGGCGGTAGAGCGTGCGCGCGATCGCGTCGCCCATCGACCACGCCTGATGCGCCATCAGCACCACCTTGGCCACGACCTGGGCGGTCGCGAAGGCGGCGTCGCGCCCGAAGGCGGCGAAGTGGCTGGAGAGCGTCGAGCGCCCGTCGCGCGGCACGAAGGATTCCATCAGGCTGAAGGTCAGCGACAGGAACAGGGAGAGGATCAGCAGCGCCTGCCACTGCGCTGCATAGCTGAACGGCAGCAGCGTCCAGCCGGCGACCGAGGCCGCGACCCACAGGATCGGCGTCAGCGAGCGGCGCAGATTGTCGATCATCTTCCAGCGCGACAGGCCGGAGATGCCGGAGGCCGGATTGAAGATCCACGGCAGGAGCTGCCAGTCGCCGCGCGCCCAGCGGTGATGGCGCGAGGCGTCGACGAGATAGCGCGTCGGATAGTCCTCGATCAGCTCGACGTCGCTGACCAAGGCGGCGTGCGCATAGCTGCCTTCGAGCAGGTCATGGCTGAGCACCGTGTTCTCGGGGATGCGGCCCTTGAGCGCCGCCTCCATCGCGTCGATGTGGTAGAGGCCCTTGCCGGTGAAGGTGCCTTCGCCGAACAGGTCCTGATACACGTCGGACACGGCGAAGACGTAGGGGTCGATGCCGCGATTGGCCGAGAACACGCGCTGAAAGAACGACGCCTCGTCGCCGGTGGTCAGCGACGGCGTGACCCGCGGCTGCAGGATGCCGTAGCCGGCGGTCAGCCGTCCGGTCTTGGGATCGGTCGCCGGCCGGTTGAGCGGATGGGCGAGCTTGCCGACCAGCCGCGCCGCCGCGTCGCGCATGGTGCGCGTGTCGGCGTCGAGAGTGAGCACGTATTCGACGTCCTGGGGCAGCGGATCGGAGGGCGGCAGGAAGGTGGTGTCGCGGTCGCCGCGCAGGAGCGCGTTCAGCTCGTGCAGCTTGCCGCGCTTGCGCTCCCAGCCCATCCAGCAGCCCTCGGCCTCGTTGTAGAGGCGGCGGCGGTGCAGCAGGAAGAAGCGGGCGTGGCCCTCCTTCGGATAGCGGGCGTTGAGCGCGGCGATCTCCTTGCGCGCATGGGCGAGAAGGTCGCGGTCGGCCCGGCTTTCCTCGGTTTCGCTGTCCGGCCAGTCCGACAGGATGGCGAAATGCAGCTCGCCCGACATGTTGGCGAGATAGTGGACCTCGAGGTTGCGCACCGCGTCCTCGATGTCGTCGCGGCTGCCGATCAGCGTCGGCACCACGACGAAGGTGCGGCCCTCTGCCGGCACGCCGTCGCGGTACTCGTAGCCGATCAGCCGGGTCGGCTTTACCAGCGCCGAGACCAGCGTGTTGTAGAGGCCGACGGCGGCCTCCAGCGCCGGCGCGACGAACAGCACGGCGAGCAGGGTGATGGCGCCGGCATCGAGGCCGGTCGCGGCCAGCGCATAGACGATCGCCGTGACGAACAGGGCGGCAAGGAGGACGACGGGCACCACCACGCCGAGCCAGCCGCTCTTGCGCACGGCGCGGTGGAGCCGCTCGC
>JACZJD010000401.1 GCA_014860725.1 Aquamicrobium sp. | reverse complement strand
CCGCAAGCGGCGTCCGCGGCAGGACCCGCGTCAGGAGCGCGTGCGCGTCGGCGAGCGAGCGCGCGTCGGCCGCGGCCGTGTCGGCCTCGCCCAGATCCTCGATGCCGGCCTGCAGGAACTCCGCCCCGCCCTCGCGGCGCTGGCGGAACACCTGCCCGAGATAGCCGTAGCGGCGCGGCGTGCCGGCCTGGCTCGCGATATGGTCGCGGCACACGGGAATGGTGAATTCCGGCCTCAGGCACAGCGTCTCGCCGGTCTCGCTCTCGGTCAGGAAGATGCGGCGGCGCAGATCCTCGCCCGCCATGTCGAGGAACGGGTCGGCCGGCTGCAGCACGCCGACCTCGGCGAGCACCGCCCCGCGCTCCTCGAAGAGGGCGAAGATGTCGGCCGCGAAGGAGGGGAGGCGGAAGGTCATGCCGCTCCGCTTCTTTCGGCCTTTTGCGCGTCGAGCACCCTGCGCACCGCCTCGACCAGCTCGCTTTCCCCGACCGAGAACTGCGCCGGCCGGCTCTCGCGCCAGGTGGCGTTGTCCTCGATCTCGGCCGAAAGCCGCGCGCCTTCGACGAGGTCCTTGATCTGCACCTCGCCCTTCGCCCGCTCGTCGCCGCCCTGGATGACGACGCAAGGCGCGCCGCGGCGGTCGGCATATTTCATCTGCGCCTTCATGCCGGCGCCGCCGAGATACATTTCCGCCCGGATGCCGGCCTGCCGGAGGGAGGACACCATCTGCTGGTAGCGGCCGAGCGCGTCCGTGTCCTTGTCCATGACGAGGACCACGACCGGCGCGACGACCTCGGTGTTCTCCAGCTTGCCGAGGTTCTTCAACGCCGCGGTCAGCCGCGACACGCCGATGGAGAAGCCCGTCGCCGGCACCGGCTCGCCGCGGAAGCGCGAGACGAGCCCGTCATAGCGCCCGCCGCCCGCCACCGAGCCGAAGCGCACGATCTCGCCCTTCTCGTTCGGCACCTCGAACAGAAGCTCCGCCTCGTAGACCGGGCCGGTATAGTATTCGAGCCCGCGCACCACGGAGGGGTCGATCCTGATGCGCCCGTCGTCGTAGCCGGCCGCCGCGCAGAGCGCGCGAATCTGCGCCAGCTCCGCGACACCCTCGTTGTCCGCGACCTCGCCCGTCTCGATATAGTTCAGGACGGTCGCGATGCCGCTCTCGTCCAGCTCCGCGCCCTTGGTGAAATCGCCGCTCTCGTCCAGCCGCCCCTTGCCGAGCAGCAGGCGCACGCCCTCCGGCCCGAACTTGTCGAGCTTGTCGATGGCGCGCAGCACGGCGAGCCGGCGGCCGGCATTCTCCGCGCCGCCGAGGCCGATGGCCTCCAGCACGCCGTCGAGCACCTTGCGGTTGTTGACGCGGATGACGTAGTCGCCGCGCGCGATGCCGACCGCCTCCAGCGTGTCGGCCATCATCATCGCCATCTCGGCATCCGCCGCCACACCCGGCGTGCCGACGATGTCGGCGTCGAACTGCATGAACTGGCGGAAGCGGCCCGGCCCCGGCTTCTCGTTGCGGAACACCCAGCCCGCGCGGTAGCTGCGGTAGGGCTTCGGCAGCGTCTCGAAATTCTCCGCCACGAAGCGCGCCAGCGGCGCGGTCAGGTCGTAGCGCAGCGACAGCCACTGCTCGTCGTCGTCCTGGAACGAGAACACGCCCTCGTTGGGCCGGTCCTGGTCGGGCAGGAACTTGCCCAGCGCATCGGTATATTCCACCATCGGCTGCTCGACGGGATCGAAGCCGTAGAGCTCGTAGACGGCGCGGATCTTCGCCGTCATCGCGTCCACGGCGCGGATGTCGGCCGCATGGCGGTCGACGAAGCCCCGCGGCAGCCGCGCCTTCATCCTGTCCGCCTTGTCAGCCATGGTATCGTCCGTCCCGCAATGGTGAGAAGCGCCCGGCCGGGCGCGCCGGTTTCCTAGCCGATATGACCGGGAGCGGCAAGGCGACTGCCGGCCGCGATCCGGCCCCGCGTTGCAATTCCGCAACGCCGCGTGAAATCCATGTGAAACCTCTTGCCGGTGTCTGGCGTTTTCCCCAAGGCAGGTTTATCAGCCGCAACCCGAAGGACAGCCGAAACCGGATGGTAACCATCCGCGTTGCAGAATGAACGGAAATCAAACCGAGATGACCCCCGTGAAAGCCACGCTCGTTTCGCTGTTCATGCTCACCGGCATCGCCATGTGGGGCGCGGCAATGTATTCCGCCGACGCGGCCGGCGGCCACGGCCCGGTCGACGGCTACGGCGTGGCCGAGACGCACTGAGGCGTCCCGCCCTTCACCTTCTTCCTGTCAGCGTGCGGCGCGGCCCGTCCCGAACGGGTCGTCCGGGGCGTAGAGCATGTCCTTGCCCGCCTGGGCGATGTCGCGCTTGCCGCACAGCGCCAGCGTGACGTCGAGCTCCCTGCGGATGATCTCGAGCGCGAGCTTCACGCCCTCCCTGCCGCCGGCGCCGAGGCCGTAGAGGAACGGGCGGCCGATATAGACGCCCTTCGCGCCGAGGCACAGCGCCTTCAGCACGTCCTGCCCGGAGCGGATGCCGCCGTCGAGATGGATCTCGATCCTGTCGCCGACCGCCTCCACGATCTCCGGCAGCACCGAGATCGAGGACGGCGCGCCGTCGAGCTGGCGGCCGCCATGGTTGGAGACGATGATGGCGTCGGCCCCGGTCTCGGCCGCCATCCTGGCGTCCTCGACGTCGAGGATGCCCTTGATGATCAGCTTGCCGCCCCAGCGCTCCTTGATCCAGGCGACGTCGGCCCAGGACAGCCGCGGGTCGAACTGCTCGGCCGTCCATCTGGCGAGCGACGACAGGTCGTCCGCGCCCTTGGCGTGGCCGGCGATGTTGCGGAAGGTCCGCCGCTTGGTGCCGAGCATGCCGAGGCACCATTGCGGCCGCGTCGCCATCTGCCAGACGTGCTTGGGCGTGAACTTCGGCGGCGTGGACAGCCCGTTGCGCAGGTCGCGGTGCCGCTGGCCGAGGATCTGCAGGTCGGCCGTCAGCACCAGCGCCGAGCAGCCCGCCGCCTTGGCCCGGTCGATCAGGTCGTTGATGAAGTCGCGGTCGCGCATGACGTAGAGCTGGAACCAGAACGGCCGCGTCGTCGCCTCCGCCACGTCCTCGATCGAGCAGATGCTCATGGTCGAGAGCGTGAACGGCACGCCCGCCTCCTCCGCCGCCTGCGCGGCGAGGATCTCGCCGTCGGCATGCTGCATGCCGGTCAGCCCCGTCGGCGCGAGCGCCACCGGCATCGACACGGTCTCGCCGATCATCGTCGATTCGAGCGAGCGGTTCGTCATGTCGACCAGCACGCGCTGGCGCAGCTTGATCTTCTGGAAATCCTCCTCGTTGGCGCGCAGCGTGGTTTCCGTCCACGAGCCCGAATCGGCATAGTCGAAGAACATCTTCGGCACGCGCCGCCGCGCCCGCTGCCTCAAATCCTCGATCGTCAGCAACGCGCCCATCCTCGCCCCCCTTGCATCTGCGTTTCATGGACCCCGCCGGGCTGCGGCGGTTTTGCCCTATCGGCCGTGGTTGGGCCCGTTATAAAAGGGCCGACCATGCCGCGAAAGATGTTTCGCCGGAAAAGGAGGACGCCGCCCATGTCCAATCCCGCCATGTCCGGTCCCGCCATGCCCGCGCCCGACAAAAAGACGCTTCGCCGCCGCGACGAGATCGTCGACGACATGCGCGTCATCGTGCCGGGGGAAGGGGTGGTGGCGGCCGAGACCGCGATGCGCGCCTTCGAGACCGACGGGCTGACCGCCTATCGCCAGCTGCCGCTGGTCGTGGTGCTGCCGCAGACGGTGAAGCAGGTCCGCCGCATCCTCAAATACTGCAACGACCGCAACATCCGCGTCGTGCCGCGCGGCGCGGGCACGTCGCTGTCGGGCGGGGCGCTGCCGCTCGAGGATGCGGTGCTGCTGGTCATGAGCCGCTTCAACCGCATCCTCGACATCGACTATGCCAACCGCACGGTCACGGCCCAGCCCGGCGTCACCAATCTCGGCATCACCGATGCCGTGCGCCACGAGGGGTTCTACTACGCGCCCGATCCGTCCTCGCAGATCGCCTGCTCCATCGGCGGCAACGTCGCGGAGAATTCCGGCGGCGTGCACTGCCTGAAATACGGGCTCACCGCCAACAACGTGCTCGGCGTCGAGATGGTGCTGATGAACGGCGACGTGGTGCGCCTCGGCGGCAAGCATCTCGACGCCGAGGGCTACGACCTCATGGGCGTCGTCACCGGCTCGGAAGGGCTGCTCGGCGTCGTGACCGAAGTGACCGTGCGCATCCTCAAGGCGCCGGAGACGGCGCGCGCCGTCCTGCTCGGCTTCCCGTCGAGCGAGGAGGCCGGCCAGTGCGTCGCCGACATCATCGGCGCCGGCATCGTTCCGGGCGGCATGGAGATGATGGACCGCCCGGCGATCCGCGCGGCCGAGGACTTCGTCCATGCCGGCTACCCGCTCGACGTCGAGGCGCTGCTGATCGTCGAGCTCGAC
>JACZJD010000057.1 GCA_014860725.1 Aquamicrobium sp. | reverse complement strand
ATGCCGGCACGGTGCTCCTCGTCAGCCACGACCGCGACTTCCTCGACCGCACCGTGACCAGCACGGTCGCGCCCGATGGTGGCGGCCGCTGGGTGGAATATGCCGGCGGCTATTCCGACATGCTGGCCCAGCGCGGCGGCGCGCGGCTCGACGAGCGCGGCGCACGCGGCAGGAAGGACGAGCCGGAGAGGAAGGCGAAGGCGGAACCGAAGCCGGCGGCGGCCGGCCCGGCGAAGAAGCTGTCCTACAAGCAGAAATACGCCCTCGAAACCCTGCCCAAGCAGATGGAGGAGGCGCACGGCAAGATCGCCGCGCTGGAAGTGAAGATGACCGATCCCGCCTTCTACGCCCGCGACCCGCAGGGCTTCGCCAAAGTCGCGGCCGAGCTCGACGCGCTCCGCGAAAAGCTCGCCGCCATGGAGGAGGAGTGGCTGGAGCTGGAGATGCTGCGCGAGGAGATCGAGGGGTGACACCCCGCCTGTTTCTGCGCATAATGCGTGCGCAGAAACAGGAACCTTCCGATGCGCAACGAAGCGCCCTCCGTCCGCAAGGCCGCGAACCTTTCCATCGACGCCGATCTGCTCAGCGAAGCCAAGGCGCTGTCGGTCAACATCTCGCGCGCCGCCGAAGCCGGCATCGCCGAGGCGGTGCGCAAGGAGAAGGAGCGGCTGTGGCGCCAGGAAAACCGCGAGGCGCTGGAAAGCTGGAACGCCTGGGTGGAAGAGAACGGCCTGCCGCTGGCCAAGTATCGCCAGTTCTGATGGCGCGGTTCCAGCTTTTCGACAATCCCGATGGCGAGGGCTACCTGCTCGACGTGCAGTCCGACCTGCTCGATATCGCTCGGACGCGGGTGATCGTTCCGCTGCTGCCGGCAAGACAGGTCCCGCCGGCGATTCCCCGCATGCATCCCGTCTTCGCGGTGCGCGGAAGCGATCACGTCATGGCGACGCATCTGATCGCAACGGTTCCCGTCGAAATCCTGAGCGAACCGCGCGGCGATCTCGCGCAGCACCGCGACACGATCACCGCTGCGCTCGACATGCTGTTTTCCGGCTTTTGACGGCAGCAGGCGGTGCGGCGTCGTCCGGCGCACCGGGAGACAAGACCATCCGCCACGGAGGAAGAATGGCCGGAAATGCCGGGCGAGGAGAGCAGGGGGTGACGGGGACGGACGGAGCGGACCGGTTCGCCGCCAATACCGGCGGCTATGCCCGCTTCCGGCCGGCCTATCCCGCCTCCCTGCTCGACCGGCTGCGCGACATCGTCCTTGCCGTTCCGGGCGCCGCTGCGCTTCCCGTGGCCGACATCGGCAGCGGCACCGGCATCTTCACGCGCCAGCTTGCCGATGTGCTGCCGGGCATCGCGGTCATCGGCGTGGAGCCGTCGGGGCCGATGCGGGAGGAGGCGCTGAGGGCCGGTCGCAGCCGTCCCGGCATCCGCTACGTCGACGGGACCGCAGAGCGCCTGCCGTTCGCCGATGCCAGCCTGCGCGCGGTGACGGCGGCGACCGCCGCGCACTGGTTCGACCTTCCCGTCTTTCTCGGCGAGGCGGCAAGGGTGCTGGCGCCGTCGGGGGTGCTGGCGATCGCTGAATATGTCCGCGACGTGGAGCGGTCGCCCGCGACCGCGGCGCTGGAGGCGTTCCTTGCCCGTCACGGCGGGCCGAAGGCCTATGTCCGGCCGGACTATTCCACTGTGCTGGCCGCCGCGCCGGGCTTTGCCGATGTCGGGAGCTTCGGCGAGGACGTCACCGTCGATCTGGCGGCGGAAGAATTCGTGGGGCTGGCCCTGTCCTCCTCGCATGCCCGCGCCGTCGAGGAGCGGCTGGGAGAGGACGAAACCCGGCGCCGGCTCGCAGCGCTGGCCGAAAGCCTGCGGGAGAACGGCGGCACGATCCCCTATCGCTACCGTTTCCGCATCTACACCGCCCGCAGGTCGGATCGGGACCTTTCGGCGGGGTGACGTCCGGCCGGGCGTGAACCGTGCGCCGTCAGCTTGCCGGCGTGCGGTCGGCGTTGAGCCTCGTCGCCAGCCCCTCCATGCGCTCGGCGAGGCTGGACAGCGCATCGGTCAGCACGGCGTCGTTCTTCGTGGCCTTGGTCAGCGCGTCGTCGCGGGTCTTGCGCAGGGTGGCGATCTCGCTCTCCATGCCGCGCACGCGCTTCTGCAGCTCGGCCAGCTCGTCCATGACCATGATGCCGGCCATGACGGTCAGCCGCTGGTCGCCGATCTCGCCGAACGAGCCCTTGAGGTGCGTCACGTAGCGGTCGAAGCGGGAGGCGAGCTCCATCAGGTGCTCCTCCTGGCCCTCGTCGCATGCCATGCGGTACTGCTTGCCGTCGATGGTGACCGTCACCTGCGCCATGGCATCCTCCTAGAGCATTTTCGCAATTCCGGGCGGAAAACCGCTTCATGCTTTTCCCGGAATTGCCCTACCTGTCGAGCACGGCGCGGATCGTCTCCATCGCCGTGACCAGCCGGCGCGAGACCTCCTTGTTGGCCTGCTCCAGCCGTTCGGAGCGGGCTTCCGAGTTGTCGAGCTCCTGGGCGAGGCGAGCGCGGTCGGCGTTCATGCGCTGGACCTCGGCTTCGGCCTCACCATAGTCCTGCTCGCGCTCCAGACGCGCGGAAACCGCATCCTCCAGCGCGTCGATCGCCCTGCCGAGGCGTGCAATCACTTCCCTGAGGGTCGCTTCCCCGGTCATCGCTTCCGTTCCAGCTTGTCGGGTCGTCTGGCCTGTCCGGTTGCCGGCCGCCGCCGAATCGCGCGCATTGCCAGCATCTTGAACCCGAAACATTAGGCGTCGGGTCAAGCATGCGTCAACGCGCCCTTGGCCGACTTTCCCCCGCAAAGACCGCGCGCCGGGCAATCGGCCGCCGCGATGCGGGCCTCCAGCGTTGACTCGACGTTGACTCGGGGGCCGTGCCTGCTATGTGTCGCCACGCCTTTGACGGCCTTTCGAGGGCCATTTTCCCGCGCCGGACCACGAGCGAGCGACCCATGACTTCACGAGCACTGCACGACCGCATGGCAAATGCGATCCGCTTCCTTTCCGCGGATGCGATCGAGAAGGCGAATTCCGGCCATCCGGGCCTGCCCATGGGCGCGGCCGACATCGCGACGGTGCTGTTCACGCGCTTCCTCGCCTACGACCCGCAGCAGCCCGACTGGGCCGACCGCGACCGCTTCGTGCTGTCGGCCGGCCACGGCTCGATGCTGCTCTACTCGCTGCTCTATCTGACCGGCTACGAGGACATCGACCTCGACCAGATCAGGCATTTCCGCCAGCTCGGCTACAAGACCGCCGGCCATCCGGAATGGGGCCACGCCGCCGGCATCGAGACCACCACCGGCCCGCTCGGGCAGGGCCTCGCCAACGCGGTCGGCATGGCGCTCTCCGAGCGCATCCTCAACGCCCGCTTCGGCGACGGCCTCGTCGATCACTACACCTATGTGCTCGCGGGCGACGGCTGCCTGATGGAAGGCATCAGCCAGGAGGCGATCTCGCTCGCCGGCCACCTGAAGCTCAACAAGCTGATCGTCATCTGGGACGACAACAACATCTCCATCGACGGCGCCATCTCGCTCTCCGACTCGACCGACCAGCGCGCGCGCTTCGCGGCCTCGGGCTGGCACACGCTCGCCGTCGACGGCCACGACCCCGAGGCCATCGCCACGGCCATCGAGGCGGCGCAGAAGTCCGACCGGCCGACCCTGATCGCGGCCAAGACCACCATCGGCTTCGGCGCGCCGACCAAGGCCGGCTCGTCCAAGGTGCACGGCTCGCCGCTCGGCGCCGAGGAACTGGCCGGGGCGCGCAAGGCGCTGGGCTGGGAGGCCGAGCCCTTCGTGGTGCCGTCCGACGTGCTCGACGCGTGGCGGCTCGCCGGCCTGCGCTCGGCCAAGGAGCGCAAGGAGTGGGAGAAGCGCCTTGCCGCGGCCGACGCCGAGACGCGCGGCGAGTTCGAGCGGCGGATGCGCGGCGACCTTCCGGCCGGCCTCGACGAGGCGATCGAGGACTACAAGCGCAGCCTCGCCGCCGACAGGCCGAAGGTCGCGACCCGCAAGTCGTCGGAGATGGCGCTGGAGGTCGTCAACGGCGTCCTGCCGGAGACCATCGGCGGCTCGGCGGACCTGACCGGCTCCAACAACACCAAGACCAGCCAGACCGGCCCGATCAAGCCGGGCGACTATTCCGGCCGCTACGTCTATTACGGCATCCGCGAGCACGGCATGGCCGCGGCCATGAACGGCATGGCGCTGCACGGCGGCATCATCCCCTATGGCGGCACGTTCCTGACCTTCTCCGACTATGCGCGCCCTGCGATGCGGCTCGCCTCGCTGATGGGCATCCGCTCGATCTTCGTCATGACGCACGATTCGATCGGCCTCGGCGAGGATGGCCCGACGCACCAGCCGGTCGAGCATCTGGCGGCGCTGCGCGCCATCCCCAACCACACGGTGCTGAGGCCCGCCGACGCGGTCGAGGCCGCCGAGGCGTGGCAGATCGCGCTCAAGTCGGTGAAGACGCCGACGACGCTGGCGCTGACCCGCCAGAACCTGCCGGCCGTGCGCACCGAGCACACGCAGGACAACCTGACGGCGCGCGGCGCCTACGAGCTCGCCGGCACGGACGGCGACGCGAAGGTGACAATCTTCGCCTCCGGCTCCGAGGTCGAGATCGCGCTCGCGGCCAAGGCCGAGCTCGACCGGCGTGGCCATGCCGCGCGCGTCGTCTCGGTGCCGTCCTTCGAGCTGTTCTTTGAACAGGAAGAGGCCTACCGCGCCGGCGTGATCGGCGCCGCACCGGTGAAGATCGCCGTCGAGGCCGGCATCCGCCAGGGCTGGGACGCCATCATCGGCTCCGACGGCCTGTTCGTCGGCATGACCGGCTTCGGCGCCTCGGGCCGGATCGAGGACCTCTACAGGCATTTCGGCGTCACGGCCGAGGCGGTCGTGGCCGCCGTCGAGAAGCGGCTGGCCGCGGGCTGACCCGTCCCTGAAGCGGCCGGGCGCAGGCCCGGCCCGCTGGCTCGCCACGCGTCCAGGGGAGGCGTGGCGGCCGTCTATCTCCTTGTTCGGGCATCGGATTGTGCCATGGACCGGATTCCTGTTCCCGGTCCGCGGCTCTAATCGGTTTTATCCGGCGGCGGCGCTGGATTCTTGCCGGGAGCGCGGCTATGGAAACGCAGCTTCGGCTGCGGGGCCTGCCTCGCGCTGCCGGAAAACTCGCCTTTCAGCCCGTCGGGAGATCGAAGTATGACCGTCAAAGTCGCCGTCAACGGATTTGGCCGCATCGGCCGCAACATCGTCCGCGCCATCTACGAGAGCGGCCGCAAGGACATCGACGTCGTGGCGATCAACGACCTCGGCCCGGTCGAGACCAACGCGCACCTCTTGCGCTACGACAGCGTGCACGGCCGCTTCCCCTCCGAGGTGAAGGTCGAGGGCGACACGATCACCGTCGGCTCCGACTCGTTCAAGGTCTTCGCCGAGCGCGATCCGGCCAAGCTGCCCTGGGGCGAGCTCGGCATCGACATCGTGCTCGAATGCACCGGCATCTTCACCTCCAAGGAGAAGGCCTCGGCGCATCTGACGGCCGGCGCCAAGCGCGTCATCGTCTCGGCCCCGGCCGACAATGCCGACCTGACCGTGGTCTACGGCGTCAACCACGACAAGATCACCAAGGACCACGTCGTCATCTCCAACGCCTCGTGCACCACCAACTGCCTCGCGCCGGTGGCCAAGGTGCTGAACGACGCCTTCGGCATCGAGAAGGGCTTCATGACGACGGTGCACGCCTATACCGGCGACCAGCCGACGCTCGACACCATGCACAAGGACCTCTACCGCGCCCGCGCCGCCGCGCTTTCCATGATCCCGACCTCGACGGGCGCGGCCAAGGCCGTCGGCCTCGTGCTGCCGGAGCTCAAGGGCAAGCTCGACGGCGTCGCGATCCGCGTGCCGACGCCCAACGTCTCGGTCGTGGACTTCAAGTTCGTGCCGAAGAAGAAGGTGACGGTCGGGGAGGTCAACGCCGCGCTGGTGGCGGCCGCCGACGGCCCGCTCAAGGGCATCCTCGCCTACACCAAGGAGCCGCTGGTCTCGGTCGACCTCAACCACAACCCGGCGTCCTCGACCTTCGCGCTCGACCAGACCAAGGTCATCGACGGCGATCTGGTGCGCGTCATGTCGTGGTACGACAACGAGTGGGGCTTCTCCAACCGCATGGCCGACACGGCCGTCGCGTTGGCCGGGACGCTCTGACCCGAGGGGACCATGTTCCGGCCCCTCGCCATCCGGACGGTGCGCTGGCGCCCTCTCGACGGCGCGGGGCTGGAACATCTCACGCTCGAGCCGCAACCGGACGGCATCCGCGCGGCGAGCGTCGTCATCGGCACCTATGAAGGCCGGCCCTTCGGGGCGCGCTACCGGGTCGATTGCGCGGCGGACTGGAGCGTGCGCGCCTTCGACGTCGAGACCACCGACGGCCGGCGGCTGGCGATGACCAGCGACGGCAAGGGCAGCTGGCGCGATGCGGACGGCGTTTTGCGCCCCGAATACGAGGGGTGCATCGACATCGACCTGTCGGCGTCGCCGTTCACGAACACGCTGCCGATCCGCCGGCTCGGGCTGACGCGCGCAACGGGAACCGTCCGGCTCGACATGGTCTACGTGCCGTTCGACACGCTCGATCCCTTCGTGGACGGCCAGAACTACACCGCCATCGAGGACGGTGGTCTTTATCGATACGAGGCGGCGGACGGCTCCTTCCGCGCCGATCTTCCGCTCGATGAGGACGGCCTCGTTCTCGACTATCCTTCCCTCTTCGCGCGCGTGAGCTGAGACGCGCAGATATCGGAGACGATCATGAGCTTTCGCACGCTGGACGAAGCCGGGGTCGCGGGCAAGCGGGTGCTTGTCCGCGTCGATCTCAACGTGCCGGTCAAGGACGGCGAGGTGACGGACGCGACGCGTATCGAGCGCGTCGCCCCGACCGTGCTGGAGCTTGCCGACAAGGGCGCGAAGGTGATCCTTCTCGCCCATTTCGGCCGGCCGAAGGGCGCGCCCGACCCGCAATACTCGCTGGCGCCCATCGCGCGCGCGGCCTCGGAAGTGCTCGGCCGCCCGGTCGCCTTCGCCGGGGACTGCATCGGCGACCAGGCGGCGAAGGCCGTCGCGGCGCTGGAGGTGGGCGACATCCTGCTTCTGGAGAACACCCGCTTCCACAAGGGCGAGGAGAAGAACGATCCCGATTTCGTCGCGGCGCTGGCGGCGAACGGCGATCTCTACGTCAACGACGCCTTCTCGGCCGCGCACCGCGCGCACGCCTCGACCGAGGGGCTGGCGCATGTGCTGCCGGCCTATGCCGGCCGCGCCATGCAGGCGGAGCTGGAAGCGCTGGAGAAGGGCCTCGGCAACCCGGCGCGGCCCGTCGTCGCCATCGTCGGCGGCGCCAAGGTCTCGACCAAGATCGACCTGCTGATGAACCTCGTGAGGAAGGTCGACGCGCTCGTCATCGGCGGCGGCATGGCCAACACCTTCCTCGCCGCGCGCGGCACGGATGTCGGCAAGTCGCTCTGCGAGCACGATCTGGCCGCGACCGCCAAGGAGATCATGATCGAGGCCGCGACGGCCGGCAACGCCATCATCCTGCCGTCCGACGCCGTGGTGGCGAAGGAGTTCAAGGCCAATGCCGACAACGAGACCGTCGCCGTCGATGCGGTTCCCGCCGACGGCATGATCCTCGATGTCGGTCCGAAGACGGTGGAGACCGTCAGGGACTGGATCGGCCGCGCGGCGACGCTGGTGTGGAACGGGCCGCTCGGCGCCTTCGAGATCGAGCCGTTCGACCGCGCCACGGTGGCCGCCGCGCAGTTCGCGGCCGGGCGCACCAAGGCGGGCAAGCTCGTCTCCGTCGCCGGCGGCGGCGACACGGTCGCGGCGCTCAACCATGCCGGCGTCGCCGACGACTTCACCTACGTCTCGACCGCCGGCGGCGCCTTCCTCGAATGGATGGAAGGCAAGGAGCTGCCGGGCGTCGCGGCGCTGGCGAAGTAGGATCGCGCCGTCGTCCGGGATGCATCGGCCTCTCCGCCGTCATCCCAGCCAAGGCCGCGAAGCGGCCGCAGAGCCGGGACCCATTGGCCGAACCATCGTCGGGCACGGCCCGGTTCTCATCCCGACGTGTGTCACGGCCGCCGCACAATCCCGCCACCCGGCCGTGCCGCTCAATGGGGTCCGGCTCTCGCTCCGCTCGGCCGGGGATGACGCGGTGGGGATGCTGTGCTTCTCCCGGCTCCGGAAACGGCCTTATTCCTTCAAAGCTGGTGCCAGCCATTGCCAATACGCTGCGTTCCCCCGGGGCCATTTACTCTCTTAAACAATTGAAATCCTTTCAATCGATTCGACTGCGCGGCTCGCATTCCGTTCGTTTGCCGCATCTGCTAAGCGGCCTTCAAACACGAACATGGAGGCAGACAATGAGCGAGCGTCTCAAGGACACCGTGACCGCAATGGCCGAGCAGGCCGCAAACAAGGACGGCTTCATCGCCGCGCTCGATCAGTCGGGCGGCTCCACGCCCAAGGCGCTCAAGCTCTACGGTGTCGAGGAAGGCGCCTGGTCGAACGATGCCGAGATGTTCGATCTCATTCACCAGATGCGCGCGCGGATCATCAAGTCGCCCGCATTCACCGGCGACAAGGTCATGGGCGCGATCCTGTTCGAGCAGACGATGGACCGCGACATCGACGGGATGCCCACGGCGCAGTATCTGTGGGAGAAGCGCGGCGTCGTGCCGTTCCTGAAGGTCGACAAGGGGCTCGCCGAGGAGAAGGACGGCGTCAAGCTGATGAAGCCGATGCCCGATCTCGACGCGCTGCTGGAGCGCGCCGTCGCCAAGGGTATCTTCGGCACCAAGATGCGGTCGGTGATCGACGCGGCAAACGCGCAGGGCATCGCGGCAAACGTCGCCCAGCAGTTCGAGGTCGCGAGGCAGATCCTCGGCCACGGCCTCGTTCCGATCATCGAGCCGGAGGTGACGATCTCGATCCCGGACAAGGCGGAAGCCGAGGACATCCTGCTCGCGGAAATCGGGAAGCATCTCGACGGCGTGCCGGCCGGCAAGCAGATCATGCTCAAGCTGACGCTGCCGACGAAGGCGAACCTCTACAGGCCGCTGATCGACGATCCGCGCGTCATGCGCGTGGTCGCGCTGTCCGGCGGATATTCCCGCGACGAGGCGAACGCGGTGCTGGCGCAGAATGCGGGCATGATCGCCAGCTTCTCGCGCGCGCTGACCGAGGGCCTTTCCGCGCGCCAGAGCGATGCCGAGTTCGACGCGGTCCTGGCCTCGGCGATCGACAGCATCTTCGAGGCGTCCCGCACCTGACGGCCGGGAACCCCCGGCGTCGCGACGGCGGGCCCGGCGGCTCTCCGTATCGAGGGGGCGCCGGGGATGCCTAGTTGCCGTGGCTGAGAAGCACGGTCAGCGATATGGCGGCGATGGCGAAGACCGCCAGCTTCCAGAAATCGCTGCGCTTCCTCAGTCCGGGCAGGCCGAGCGGCTTGATGACGTGGGCGATCATCAGTCCGACGATCAGCAGGGAAAGTATCTTGGTCATGCCGGCGGCCCGCAGCGTTGTCGTTGCACGGACCCGTTTGAGCAGCAAGCTTGACTCCTGTCAAAGCCGGGCGGACGCTCGCGAAGTAGTCATGTAGGGAAAGCAGGAGAAGCGACGGTCGGGACGGAGGCAACCGGCGGTCGAGCGAGGGAGGGAAGAAATGGCGTCGTCACGTTACGCGGAAGTCTATGCGGGCTGGCAGGCGGACCCCGAGGGGTTCTGGGCCGGGGCGGCCAGGGCGATCGACTGGATTTCCCCGCCGACGAGGATCTTCGATCCCGAACAGGGCGTCTACGGCCGCTGGTTCGTGGACGGGGTGTGCAACACCTGCTTCAACGCCGTCGACCGCCATGTCGAGGGCGGCCGCGCCGACCAGGCAGCGCTGATCTACGACAGCCCCATCACCGACCGGAAGAAGCGCTATACCTATGCCGAGCTGAAGGCCGAGGTGGTGGCGCTCGCCGCCGTGCTGCGCGACCAGGGCGTGGAGAAGGGCGACCGCGTCATCATCTACATGCCGATGGTGCCGGAGGCGGTGTTCGCCATGCTCGCCTGCGCGCGGCTCGGCGCCGTGCATTCGGTGGTGTTCGGCGGCTTCGCGGCGCGCGAGCTCGCCACCCGCATCGACGACGCCAGGCCGAAGCTGATCGTCTCCGCTTCCTGCGGCATCGAGCCCGGCCGCATCGTCGCCTACAAGCCGCTGCTCGACGGCGCGATCGCCCAGGCCGCGCACAAGCCGCAGGGCTGCGTGATCCTGCAGCGGCCGGAGCAGGCCTGCGAGCTGACGCCGGGCCGCGACGTCGACATGGCCGAGGCGGTCGCCGCGGCCAAGGCCTCGGGTGCCGCGGTCGAGTGCGTGCCGGTCGCGGCCACCGACCCGCTCTACGTGCTCTACACCTCCGGCACCACCGGCCAGCCCAAGGGCGTGGTGCGCGACAATGGCGGTCATCTC
>JACZJD010000400.1 GCA_014860725.1 Aquamicrobium sp. | reverse complement strand
TGCCCCCACAGCCAGTGGGCGAGGCGATGGGTCTGGATCGCGTGAAAGCCCTTGAAATAGAGGATGGGCATCAGGAAGCGGTCGCAGGCGGGATCGCGGTCGTAATAGGCCTGGATGTCGGCGCGCACCGTCAGGCCCCAGTCCGGCGCATCGTGCAGCATCGCCTGATAGGTCTGGCGGATGAGGTCGGCGCCGAGGTCGGGATGGTCGAGGCGTTCCGCCAGGCGGTGGATGACGGCGTCCTCCAGCCGGTCGTGGTTGAGCACGGTCGCGTAGATGAAGGCCGCGAGCAGCGGATCGCGCTCGACCGTCTCGGTCGCCTCGCGCCGCACCGCCGTCCAGATCGGATCGACCGGCTTGACCGAATTCTGCCTGATCGCGCTTGCGCCGCTCATCGGGTTTTCCTTCTCAAACGCCTTGCTTAGACGAAGGCGGAACCATAATCCAAAAGCCGGGTCAACCAAACTGCATTTTCTTCAACGCGGTTTCAATGGAATCGATGCAGCGGGAATGGACGCAAACGTGCAAAGCGATTTTCTGAAAACGGCCGTCGACGGCGGCGTCGTCACCGTCACCATCGACCGGCCGCAGCGCAAGAATGCGATGACGCAGGCGATGTGGCGCGGGATGGCGCGCCTGTTCCGCGCCTTCGCCGATGACGACGCCGTGCGCGCCGTGGTGCTGCGCGGCGCGGGCGGCGATTTCTGCGCCGGCGCCGACATCGGCGAGTTCGAGACCGTGCGCGGCAGCGCCGACAGCGCCCGTCTCTACGAATCGGAGAATTCGGCCGCCTTCGCCGCGGTTCGCGACTGCCCGGTCCCGACCATCGCGGCCATCGGCGGCATCTGCTTCGGCGGCGGCTTCGGCATGGCTGCCGCCTGCGACATCCGCATCGCCGCGGCGGATGCCGTCTTCAGCATACCGGCGGCGAAGCTCGGCCTTGCCTATCCCGTCGATGCCATGGCCGACATCGTCCATGCCGTCGGTCCGCAGGTGGCCAGGCACATGGCCTATTCGGCGGCGCGGCTCGATGCGGCGGCGGCACTTTCCGCCGGCTTCCTGCTCGAAGTGGTCGAAAAGGACGGGCTCGAGGCGCGCGCCGCAGAGCTTGCGGCCGTCATCGCTGCCAATGCGCCGCTGTCGATCCGGGCATCGAAGGCGTCCATCCGCGCGGTGCTCACCGGCGATCCTGCGGATGCCGCACGCGCGGGCGCGCTCGGCGACGCGACCTTCGAGAGCGCCGACTACGCCGAAGGCCGCGCGGCCTTCCGCGAGAAGCGTCCGGCGCGTTTTTCCGGCCGCTGATCGCATTTAGGGTGGACATAACGGGAACGTCGCATAGGCTTGCGCCATGACGACGACGATTCCGAACCGCAAGGCCCGCCATCATCTCATCGCGCTGACCGGGCTCGGACCCGCCGGGATGAGGACGGGCCGCGCCGGGCCGATGCGGCGCGAGGAGCTGGCCGCGACGATCCGCGATCTCGGCTTCGTGCAGGTCGACAGCGTCAACGTTCTGGAGCGCGCGCATCACCACATCCTGTTCTCGCGCGGCACGGGCTATCGCCATGCCGATCTCGCCGCGCTCGCCGAAAAGGAGCGGCGCGTCTTCGAGAACTGGACGCATGACGCCTCGATCATCCCGAGCGAGTTCTTCCCCTACTGGCGGCACCGCTTCGCGCATGAGAAGGCGCGGCTGCGCAGCCGCTGGAAGACGCATTTCGGCGCCGAGCACTTCGACGACGACATCGCCCGCGTGCTCGACCGCATCGCCCGCGACGGGCCGGTGATGGCGCGCGACTTCGAGGGCGACAAGCCGAGCACCGGCTGGTGGGACTGGCATCCGTCCAAGGCGGCGCTCGAATATCTGTGGCGCACCGGCGAACTGGCGATCACGCGGCGCGAGGGCTTCCAGAAGGTCTACGACCTGACCGAGCGCGTGATCCCCGAGGCGCACCGCGCCGTCGAGGTCGATCACGACGCCTTCGTGAACTGGGCCTGCCGCGAGGCGCTGAAGCGGCTGGGCTTCGCTACGCGCGGCGAGATCGCCGCCTTCTGGGCGCTCGTGTCGCCGCAGGAGGTCGACGGCTGGATCGCCCGCAACCGGCATGAACTCGTCCCGGTCAGGATCGAAACCGTGAATGGCGGCAAGCCGCGCGCCGCCTTCGCCTTGCCCGATGCTGTGGCGGCGGCGCTCGACGCGCCCGAGCCGCCCGACCGGGTGCGCATTGTCAGCCCGTTCGATCCGCTGATGCGCGACCGGGCGCGGGCGGAGCGGCTGTTCGGCTTCTTCTACCGCATCGAGATATTCGTGCCGGAGGCGAAGCGGCAGTACGGCTACTACGTCTATCCCGTGCTGCGGGCCGACCGCACGGTGGGGCGCATCGACGTCAAGGCCGAGCGGGAGCGCGACGTGCTCGCCGTGCGCGCCTTCTGGCCGGAGGCGGGCGTCAGGCCGTCGAAAATCTTCACCGGCAAGCTGGAGGCGGAGCTGGAGCGGCTGCGCCGCTTCGCCGGCGTCGGCCGGGTGGAGTTCGCCGACGGCTGGCTGAAAGGCGCATGACTGCGGCCGCTCACTCCTGCCTGAAGCCGGCCAGCCAGTCGCGGAAGGCGGCGAAGCCCTCGACCTCGATGCTGCGGGCCGGATAGATCAGCGAATAGGGCGCTCCGACCACCAGCCGGCGCTCGGAGGCGTGGACGAGGCGGCCGGCGGCGATCTCCGCTTCGGCCAGCATCTCGGGCACCAGCGCCACGCCGAGGCCGGACGCGGCGGCGCTGATGACCATGTCGAAATGCTCGAAGCGGTCGCCGCGCAGCACGGAGCGCGCGTCGATGCCGGCGTCGCGGAACCAGTCGAGCCACAGCGTCGGCCGCGTCGTCTGCTGCAGAAGCGGCAGGCGCGCCAGCTCCTCGTCCGCCAGCGCGCCCTGCCCGGCCAGCAGCTCGGGTGCTGCCACGACGGCGAGTTGCTCCTCCATCAGCGGGATCAATTCGGCGTTGGCCGGCCGCATGTCGGACCGCTGGATCGCGGCGTCGAACGGGTCGGCCTCGAAATCGACCGCGTCGAGTCGCGCGACGATGTCGAAGGTCACGTCGGGGGCGATGGCGCGGAACCGCTTCAGGCGCGGCGTCAGCCACGTCTTGGCGAAGGTCGGCAGGACGGCGAGCCGGAGCACCTTGGAATGGCCGCCGAAGGCCATCACCGTCATCGCCGCCTGGCCGAGATCGGCGAGGATGCTGTCGGCCTCGCGGCGGAAGGCGCGGCCGGCTTCCGACAGCACCAGCCGCTGCTTCACCCGGTGGAAGAGCCGCACCCCCAACCTGTCCTCCAGCGTGCCGAGCGAGCGGCTGACGGCGCTTTGCGTCAGGTTGAGCTCGCCGGCCGCGCGCGTCGCCGAGCCCGCGCGGGCGCAGGCGCAGAAGGCGTGAAGCACGTTGATCGTCGGGATATAAGCGTAGCGCATGAGGCGAAATATATCATGAGCGATTCTCATTACCATGCGATTATTGCTTGCTGGCGACCCTCCCCTGCCCGTGCTAGGTCCCGTGCGAAGCCCCGATACGATGGAGGAACCCTTATGGCCGCTGGCGCCGATGAAGGCATGAAGCCGTTTTCCTGGGACGATCCGTTCCTGTTTTCCGAGCAGCTGACCGAGGACGAGCGGCTGATCCGCGATTCCGCCGCCGCCTTCGCGGCCGAGAAGCTCGCGCCGCGCGTGCAGGAAGCCTATCTCGAGGAGAAGACCGACCCCGCGATCTTCCGCGAGATGGGCGAGGCCGGCCTGCTCGGCGTCACCGTTCCCGAGGAATATGGCGGCGCGGGCGCGGGGTACGTCTCCTACGGCCTCGTCGCGCGCGAGGTCGAGCGCATCGATTCCGGCTACCGCTCGATGATGAGCGTGCAGTCGTCGCTGGTCATGCACCCGATCTTCGCCTACGGCACCGAGGAGCAGCGCAGGAAGTACCTGCCGAAGCTCGCCTCCGGCGAGTGGATCGGCTGCTTCGGCCTGACCGAGCCGGATGCCGGCTCCGACCCCGGCGGCATGAAGACCCGCGCCGAGAAGACCGACGGCGGCTATCGCCTCCACGGCTCCAAGATGTGGATCTCGAACGCGCCCATCGCCGACGTGTTCGTGGTGTGGGCGAAGTCGGCCGCGCACGACAACCAGATCAAGGGCTTCGTGCTCGAGAAGGGCATGAAGGGGCTTTCCGCGCCCAAGATCGGCGGCAAGCTGTCGCTGCGCGCCTCGATCACCGGCGAGATCGTGCTCGACAATGTCGAGGTCGGCGAGGATGCGCTGCTTCCGAACGTTTCCGGCCTCAAGGGGCCGTTCGGCTGCCTGAACCGCGCCCGCTACGGCATCTCGTGGGGCGCGATGGGCGCGGCCGAGGATTGCTGGTTCCGCGCCCGCCAGTACGGCCTCGACCGCAAGCAGTTCGGCAAGCCGCTCGCCGCGACCCAGCTCTACCAGAAGAAGCTCGCCGACATGCAGACCGAGATCGCGCTTGGGCTTCAGGCGTCGCTCCGTGTCGGCCGGCTGATGGACGAGGGCAGGTTCGCGCCCGAGATGATCTCCATCGTCAAGCGTAACAACTGCGGCAAGGCGCTCGACATCGCCCGCCAGGCCCGCGACATGCACGGCGGCAACGGCATCCAGGTCGAGTACCACGTGATGCGCCACGCCCAGAACCTCGAGACCGTCAACACCTACGAGGGCACGCACGATGTGCACGCGCTGATCCTCGGCCGGGCGCAGACCGGGATTCAGGCTTTCTTCTGACGGACAGCTTTCTTCGGGCGGCCAGCTTTCTTCGGGCGGCAAGTGGACATCCGTCCCGACGCGTTCTACCTCTCGGGCCTTCGCCCGAGAGGTTTTCCATGACTCCTTCCAAGGACATATCGCGGCTGGTCGAGATCATGGCCGCGCTGCGCGATCCGGCCACCGGCTGCCCGTGGGACGTCGAGCAGGATTTTTCGACCATCGCGCCCTACACCATCGAGGAAGCCTACGAGGTGGCCGACGCCATCGAGCGCGGCGACATGGACGATCTACGCGAGGAGCTGGGCGACCTGCTGCTGCAGGTCGTGTTCCACGCCCGCATGGCGGAGGAACAGGGCGAGTTCGCCTTCCCCGACGTGGTCGAGGCGATCACCACGAAGATGGTCCGCCGCCATCCCCACGTCTTCGGCGACGAAGCCGCGCGCTCGGCCGGCATGGCCAAGGGCATGTGGCACCGGATCAAGGCCGAGGAGAAGGCGGAGCGGCGCGCGGCGCGGCTGGCGCGCGGCCTCGACCCGGAGGACCACGGCAAGGGCTGGCTCGACGGCATCCCGCTCGCCCATCCGGCACTGACGCGCGCGCTCAAGCTGCAGGAGAAGGCGGCCGGCGTCGGCTTCGACTGGAAGGAGGCGACGCCCATCCTCGACAAGATCGAGGAGGAGATCGGCGAGCTGCGCGCCGCCCTCGCCGGCGGCGAGGCGAAGGACATCGCCGACGAGTTCGGTGACGTGCTGTTCGCGCTGGTCAATTTCGGCCGCCATCTCGGCATCGACGCCGAGGACGCGCTGCGCGGCACCAACGCCAAGTTCACCCGCCGCTTCCATCATGTCGAGGCCGCCTTGCAGGCCGAAGGCCGCTCGCTGCAGGAGGCCACGCTCGACGAGATGGAGGCGAAGTGGCAGCAGGCGAAGGCGGCGGAGTAGGCGCTGCCTTCCGGCCGTTCTGCGTCGTCATTTCCGGAGGTTGATGGTGTTTCCGCTGCCCGGGGGAGCGCGACACTGCCAATGCGTCATCCCGGCCGACCGAGCGAAGCGAGGAAGAGCCGGGAGCCATTAAGCAGCGCGGCCGGTTACGAATTCGTGCGCCGGCGCTGCAATGCACCGACCCGCGCTACAGCGAGAACCGGGCCGTGCCCGACGATTCTCCGGCCGATGGGTCCCGGCTCCGCGGTCGCTTCGCTCCCTTGGCCGGGATGACGGGGAGCTACTGCGCCGCTTTCCTGAAGCGTGCGCCGATCTCCCGCCGCACGGCCTCGGTGACGCGGACGGTGAGGTCGACGCCGCCGTCCTCGCGGTCCTTGCGGCGGAGAACATCGCCGTTGCGGTAGAGCCAGTCGACCTCGCCCGCCTGCTCGGGCGCGAGCGTCACGGCGATGGTCGAAAGGCTGCCGGCGATGCGCTCCTCGACCAGGGCGGCGAGGCGGTCCACCCCTTCGCCCGTCGCGGCCGAGATGGCGATGGGCGGGCGGACGCCGCCGCCGAGCAGTCCGTCGCGGTCCGCGCCGTCGAGAAGGTCGACCTTGTTCCACACCTCGATCACGCGGCGCTCGTCGTGCGCGTCGACGCCGAGGTCGCGCAGGATGCGCGTCACATCCTCGGCCTGCGCCGCGGTGTCGGGGTCGGAGATGTCGCGCAGGTGGATGACGAGGTCGGCTTCGACCACCTCCTCCAGCGTGGCGCGGAAGGCGGCGACGAGGTGCGTCGGCAGGTCGGAGATGAAGCCCACCGTGTCGGACAGATGACCACCGTGCCGTGCGGCAGGCGGACCCGGCGCAGCGTCGGGTCGAGCGTGGCGAACAGCATGTCCTCGGCGAGCACGCCCGCGCCGGTCATGCGGTTGAAAAGCGTGGACTTTCCGGCGTTGGTGTAGCCGACGACGGCGACGATCGGGTACGGCACCTTGCGCCGCTTGGCGCGGTGCAGGTCGCGGGTGCGGCGCACCGTCTCCAGCTCGCGTTTCAGCCTGACGATCTTGTCCTGAAGGATGCGCCGGTCGGCCTCGATCTGGGTTTCGCCGGGGCCGCCGAGGAAGCCCGCGCCGCCGCGCTGGCGTTCGAGGTGGGTCCAGCTCCGGACCAGCCGGCCGCGCTGGTATTCGAGATGGGCGAGCTCGACCTGCAACGCGCCCGCACCCGCGAGGGCGCGGCGGCCGAAGATTTCGAGGATGATGCCGGTGCGGTCGAGCACCTTGGCATCGAGCGCCTTTTCGAGGTTGCGCTGCTGCACCGGCGTCAGCGGATGGTCGACGAAGACCAGCTCCGCCTCTCGCTCCTTGACGATGGCGGCCAGCTCCTCGAGCTTGCCGGTGCCGAGAAGCGTCGCCGGGCGCGGGTCGGCCACGGTGACGATCTCGGCGTAGACGGGGTCGAGGTCGATGGCGCCGGCAAGGCCGATAGCCTCGTCGAGCCGCGCCTGCGGCGAGCGCGCGGTGTGCGGGCGCGCCTGCGCGGCCTCGTCGCGCGCCCGCACAC
>JACZJD010000056.1 GCA_014860725.1 Aquamicrobium sp. | reverse complement strand
CTGATGCTGCAGATGATCTGGGGCGTCTACCGCGACGTCGACGCCACCTTCTCGCTCATCAACCGGGCGAAGTCCGTGCGCCTCGCCGACGAGATCGAGGAGCAGGAGCTGCGCGCCCAGCTCGACCACGCCCGCACGCTGCGCTTCACCAAGAAGGAGATGATCTGGCTCGCGGGCAACACCTTCTACGGCCGCAAGCAGATATTCGATCCCGACTTCCTCGCCTGGCTGGAAGGCTTCCGCCTGCCGGAATACGAGCTTTTCAAGCGCGACGGGCAGTACGAGCTGCATTTCCACGGCCGCTGGCACGACACCACGATGTGGGAGATCCCGGCGCTCGCCATCATCAACGAGCTGCGCAGCAGAGCGGCGCTGAAGTCGATGGGGCCGTTCGCGCTCGACGTCACCTATGCCCGCGCCAAGGCCAAGGTGTGGGAGAAGGTCGAGCGGCTGAAGAAATATCCCGACCTGCGCATCTCGGACTTCGGCACGCGCCGCCGCCACTCCTTCCTGTGGCAGCGCTGGTGCGTCGAGGCGCTGAAGGAAGGCATCGGCGAATCCTTCACCGGCACGTCGAACGTGCTGCTCGCCATGGACACCGATCTCGAGGCGCTCGGCACCAACGCGCACGAGCTGCCGATGGTGCTGGCCGCGCTCACCAACACCGACGAGGAGCTCCGCGCCTCGCCCTACCGCGTCCTGCAGGACTGGCAGCGCTACTATGGCGGCAACCTCCTGATCGTGCTGCCGGACGCCTTCGGCACCGCCTCCTTCCTGCGCGACGCGCCGGACTGGGTGGCCGACTGGACCGGCTTCCGCCCCGACAGCGCGCCGCCGATCGAGGGCGGCGAGCGCATCATCGAATGGTGGCGCGCGCACGGCCGCGACCCGCAGGAGAAGCTGCTGATCTTCTCCGACGGGCTCGACGTCGACACCATCGAAGAGGCCTATCTGCATTTCCGCGGCAAGGTGCGCATGGCCTTCGGCTGGGGCACCAACCTCACCAACGACTTCAAGGACTGCGCGCCGGACAGGAACGACGCGCTCAAGGCGATCTCGCTCGTCTGCAAGGTCACCAGCGCCAACGGCCGGCCGGCGGTGAAGCTCTCCGACAATCCGGAGAAGGCGACCGGCGACCCGGCGGAGATCGCCCGCTATCTCAGGGTGTTCGGCGAGGAGGCGCGGGTGCGCCAGCCGGTCGAGGTCTGACGCCCTCGCCCGCCGTGGCGCCGCGATCCCGCTTTCTTGCGCCTTGGCGCGCCGCTATGCTGCCTGCGGCCAGCGCCGCGCATCGTGCCGCGGCCGCCATGACGAGGGAGACCGCCCACATGCGCATCGGTGCCGCTGCAACGATCCTGTTCCTTGCCCTGCCGGCGACGGCGTCGGCCGGCTGCTTCGAGAATCTCGGCACCACCGGCTGCACCCATCTCGAGACCTTCGGCCGCGACGATCTGCGCGGGCTGTCGTGCCAGAACCTCTGGTACGTGCGCAACTCGATCTACAACGACAACGGCTACTGCTTCAAAACGCAGGCGGCGAAGGCGGAGTTCGACAATTCCGACTGCTATGTCCGCGATACGGGCAAGCTGCGCTTCAACAGGCACGAGCAGGCCAATATCGACAACATCGTGCGCGTCGAGAAGGAAAAGGGCTGCCGAGCGCCCTGAGCGGGCGGCCTGCCCTCTCCCTCAGGCGGGGTCCCACTCGGGCGAGAAATCGTAGTCGCAGATGCGGTTTGCGGCGGCACCGAGCGCCGATATCGCCGCCATCTCCGCCTCCGACAGCGCGAAATCGAAGATCGCCGCGTTCTCGGTCAGCCGCTCCTTGCGGCTGGTGCGCGGGATGGCGACCGTGCCGGGCTGCTGGACATGCCAGCGCAGCACGATCTGCCCCGGCGTCCTGCCATGCGCGCGTGCGGCCTCGACGATGACCGGCTCCTGCAGCAGCCCGCCGCCGCGATGGAGCGGGCAGTAGCCGATGAGCGCCATGCCCGCCGCCTCGCAGACGGCGCGCACCTTGCTCTGGTCGAGATAGGGATGGTGCTCGACCTGGTTGGCGACCAGCGGCGCGTCGGAAAGGGCGATCGCCTCCCTGAGCAGCGCGGTCGGGAAGTTCGAGACGCCGATGTGGCGGGCAAGCCCCTCCTCCCGCGTCCTGTTGAGCGCGGCGACGGTCTCGGCGAGCGGAATGGCCGGGTTCGGCCAGTGGATCAGGAGCAGGTCGACGGCGTCGAGCCCGAGGCGGGAAAGGCTCGCCTCGGCCGAGCGGCGCAGGTCGGCGGCGCCGAGATCGGTCCACCACACCTTGGTCGTGACGAACACGGCGTCGCGGGCGACGCCCGAGGCGCGAAGCCCCTCGCCGACGGCCTCCTCGTTGCCGTAGGCCGCCGCGGTGTCGACATGGCGGTAGCCGACGCGCAGCGCCTCCGCGACGAGCCCGGAACATTCCTTGCCCTTGAGCGTCCAGGTGCCGAGACCGAGTGCCGGAATGGATGCGCCGTTCGCCTCCACGCTGTGCATGGCGTCTTCCTTTCAGGTTTGGTGAGCCGGGCCGGTTTCATGCTATCGAAACGGGCGATGGCGGGCGAGGTTGAGTCGGAAGAAACTAGTGCAGCGATCCGCGAACCACAAACCCCGTCTTGAGGCGATCGATCTGGCGCGCGGCGCGGCGCTCATCGCCATGGCGGTCTACCATTTCACCTGGGATCTCGAATTCTTCGGCTACGCGCCGCCGGGCATGACGGCCGAAGGCGGCTGGCGGCTGTTCGCCCGCGGCATCGCCACGAGCTTCCTGTTTCTCGTCGGCGTGAGCCTGTGGCTGGCGCACGGCCACGACATACGGGTCGGGCCGTTCCTGAAACGGCTGGCGATGGTGGCCGGGGCGGCGGCGGCGATTTCCCTCGCCACCTGGCTCGCTGTGCCGGGCGCCTTCATCTTCTTCGGCATCCTGCACCAGATCGCGCTCGCGAGCGTGCTCGGCCTCGCCTTCCTGCGGCTGCCGGCTCCCGTCACCCTCGCTGCGGCCGTTTTCGTCGCGGTGGCGCCGCAATTCCTGCGCTCGACCGCCTTCGACCATCCGGCGCTTTGGTGGGTGGGGCTGTCGAGCGTCAATCCGCGCTCCAACGACTACGTGCCGCTCTTCCCGTGGTTCGCGGCGGTGCTTGCCGGCATCGCAGCGGCGTGCATGGCAGAGGCGGCGGGCCTGTTCCGGCGGCTGGGCGGACTTTCGCTCGCCCGCTGGACGCGGCCGCTGCAATGGGCCGGCCGGCACAGCCTCGCCGTCTACCTCGTCCATCAGCCGGTGCTGATCGCCGGGCTGTGGCTCTACGCGCAGGCGCTGCCCGCGGCCGAGGCGCCGCGCGACGCCCAGTTCACCCGAGCCTGCATCGCCCAATGCGAGGCCACGCACGATGCCGCCTTCTGCGGCCACTACTGCGTCTGCGTCCTCGAGGAGATCACCGCCGAGGGCCGGTTCGACGAGGTCTATGCCGGCACGCCCGGCGACGAGACGTCGCAGCGCTTGCAGGAAATCGTCTCGGCGTGCACTTTCGACGCCGAGCTTGCCGGCGCCGCGACGGAAGACGCCGGAAAGGAGGGGGAATGAGCACGATCCAGGACAGGCCCAACACGCTGCCGTGGCCGCCGATGATCTACATCGCGGCGGCCGCGCTCGCCATCGTCCTCCACTGGCTGTTGCCGCTGCCGTGGGTGCCGGGGCCGTTCGGCGAGTTCCTGTTCGCGGTCGGCTGGCTGGTGGTGGCGGGTGCGATCGCCATCGACATCGCCGCCATGCGCGCGATGAGTCGGGCGAAGACCACCATCATGCCGCACAAGGGCTCCGACCATCTGGTGACGGGAGGGCCGTTCTCGTTCACGCGCAACCCGATCTATGTCGGCAACACGATGCTGATGCTCGGCGTCGGGCTGATCTCCGGCATCGTATGGTTCCTGCTCCTCGCCCCGGTCGCCGCCTACGCCACGACCAAGCTCGCCATCGAACGCGAGGAAAGGCATCTGGAGGCCCGGTTCGGCAAGAAGTATCGCGACTACATGAAGAAGGTGCGCCGCTGGCTGTGAGGCTGCGGCAGCCCGCCTCAATCCCGCTCAGGTGTTGACGCCCAGCTCCGCCAGCCGCTCGACGCAGGCTTCCTCGGCATTGTCGAGCTCGGCCAGCGTCTCCTCGAGGTCGCGGCGCTTCTGCCTCAAATCCTCGCGCTTCTCGTC
>JACZJD010000399.1 GCA_014860725.1 Aquamicrobium sp. | reverse complement strand
ATGCGCGGCAGCGCGCGCCAGGACAGCCAGAAGCTGCTGGCCGAGCTGACGGACCTCGCGGCCGAGCTGGAGGCGGATGCCGCCGCCAGCCTCTACCGCTTCGGGGCGAGCCGCGCCTATCACGGCATCGTCGAGGAGCGGCTCGACGCGCTCGCCGAGACGAGCGTTTCCGGCTACGACACGTGGCGCAATTTCCTGCAGCGCCGCGTCGCGCCCGCCATGCGCACCTGCCGCTCGGTGGAGGAAAGGCAGGCCAACCTGTCGAGCAAGCTCGCCCGCGCCGCCACGCTGCTGCGTAGCTGGATCGATGTCGAGCTGGAGCGGCAGAACCGCGACCTGCTCGCATCGATGAACCGCCGCGCCAAGCTGCAATTGCGGCTCCAGCAGACGGTCGAGGGGCTTTCCGTCGCCGCGGTGTCCTACTACGTCGTCGGGCTCATCTCCTATCTCGCGAAGGGCTTGCCGCAACTGCACGCCTTCGTCGCGCCGGAATTTCTCGCCGCCGCCTCGGTGCCCTTCGTCGTGCTCGCGATCTGGTGGATCGTGCGCGGCATCCGCCGCTCGCACGGCGACGAGACGGAGAAATAGCCGGGAGGCGTGCGCCTGCCACTGTCACCGAACGCAAAGGATCAGGCCCGATGGAAGAGTTCCCTGTCCCGAGCGGATCGTTTTACTGTGGCGGGGAGGGGCACATGCCCCTCGGCAAGGCAGCGGAGTCCTGACATGTCCGGCATCTATCTCGACTACAACGCCAGCACGCCGCTCGACCCGAAGGTGGCCGAGACCATGCGCGCGCTTCTCGACGGTCCCTTCGGCAACCCGTCGAGCGGGCATTGGGCGAGCGCTTCGGCCAAGGCGATCATCGAAAAGGCCCGTGCGCAAGTGGCCGCGCTTCTCGGGGCGGACCCGGCCGGGATCGTCTTCACCAGCGGCGGCAGCGAGGCCAACAACATGGCGCTCAAGGGCAGCTATTTCGCGCTGCGCGACAAGGGCGACCATATCGTCACCCAGGCAACGGAGCATCCGGCGATCCTCGCGCCGCTCCGGTTCCTCGAACGGCTGGGTGCGCGGGTGACGGTCCTGCCGGTCGATGGCGAGGGCCTCATCGACCCGGACGCGGTGCGGCGGGCGATCACGCCGCGCACCGTCCTCGTCACAATCATGCACGCCAACAACGAGACCGGCGCGATCCAGCCCGTCGAGGCGGTTGCCGCCATCGCCCGCGAGCATGGCATCCGGTTCCATACCGACGCCGCCCAGTCCGTGGGCAAGATCGCGACGCGCGTCGACGATCTCGGCGTCGACCTTCTCACCGTCGCCGGCCACAAGCTCTATGCGCCCAAGGGCGTCGGCGCGCTTTACATCCGCGGCGGCACGCCGCTGGAACCGCTCATTCATGGCGCCGGCCACGAGGGCGGCCGCCGCGCCGGCACCGAAAGCGTGCTGCTGGCTGCAGCCCTCGGAGAGGCCGCCGCGCTTGCCGCCGATCTGGAGCCCCAGAACCATGTCCGAGCCCTGCGCGATCGCTTCTGGCAGAAGCTCAAGGCGCTTTTCGGAGAGGGAATTGCGCTCAACGGCCCCGAGGACAGGCGGCTGCCGAACACGCTGAACGTGGCCTTCGTCGGCCGGGTAGGGGCGGAGGTGCTGGCGGGTCTGGAAGGCGTGGCGGCCTCGACCGGGTCGGCCTGTCATGCGGGGCGCGTCGAGCTGTCGCCGGTGCTGGCCGCCATGGGCGTAAGCGAGCATGTCGGCATGGGCGCCGTCCGCTTCAGCCTCGGCCGCCACACCACCGCGGAGGAGATCGACGCCGTGGTGGACCGCCTCTCGCGGCTGCGCGCCGGTCCGCTCCGGCAGTGACGGCGCCGAAGGGGCACCGGCGCCTTCGCCATGGCCGGCGGAGGCTGGCGGAAAGGAGTGGGAGTCGAACCCACCCGGGACAGGCTCGCTGCCCCAACCGGATTTGAAGTCCGGCCGCTCCACCGGGAGCGATTCCCTTCCTCATGGATCGGCCCCGAACAGGTCGGCGCGATGCGGATTTATGCGTCGCAGGTCGCCACGGCGCAACGTTACCCCAAGCCGGTCGAAGAATTCCAGAATCTCGATCGCCACCTTGCGCCCGTTCTGCACCCGGTCGCGGAAAGCCGGCGCGGTGAACCAGCCGCCTTCGCCCGCGGCCGCGACCTCCTCGATGATCGCCACCATCTCGCGCGTGACCTCGCGGGCGAAGAAATGGTCGTGCCTGATCTGATCGGTGCGTCCGAGCTTCTGCGTCAGCCGCAGCACCCGCCGCACATCCCGCTCGTCCGCGCCGAATTCGCTGGCGAGGTCGCGCACGCGGGGCGGGCGGAACCGCTCCTCGCCCAGGAGCCGCGGCAGGATGCGGTGCCAGAGCGCCTCGTCCTCGGGCGAGAGCTTCACCTCGTGGCCGGGCAGCCGGACGAAGGCGCCGTCCAGCACCGCGCGGCCGGCGGCGGCCTCGCCGCGCAGGAAAGTCAGGAAGGCCTCCTTCGGCAGGCGCGGCGACAGGGACAGCCGCAGCTTCTCGCGGCCGATCCCGGCAAGATCGGGATTGTCAGCGTGGAAGGACGCCAGCGTCTCGGCGAGCCCGGACCGGAGCCCGCGCAGGGCGCGGTCCGACAGCGCGAGCTGCCCGACGGTCTGCGCTCCCGCGCCGGCCACCACCGCCGGCCCCGCGTCTTCGGGCAGGCCGCGGTCGCGCAGGAAGGCCGGCAGATCGACCGGCCCCGCTTCCACCAGCCCGGCGAGCGCCGCGGCCGGATCGGCGAGGCGGGAGGCGGTGAGCCACGCCATGCGCTCGGGCGTGCGGCGCTTGCGAGTGGGCGGACGAAGGTCGAGAAACCGCCCGCCGCCGATGGTGCGGCTGGCGGAGGTGTCGCGCAGGATGAAGCGGTCGCCGACCGCCGCGGCGATGGGG
>JACZJD010000398.1 GCA_014860725.1 Aquamicrobium sp. | reverse complement strand
GCGCTGGGTGCCGACGGCGACGGCGCTGGTCGTCTCGTCGCAGGAGCTGCGCGTCGCCGCGCAGGTGGTGCCGTCCACGGCGCTGGCCCGCACCCAGATCCTGCTCGATCTCAAGCAGGCGATGTGGGTGATGAGCGAGTTCGCCGGCCGCGAGCGCGCGACGATCGGCGGCCTGATCGGCCGCGGCGCGCAGATCGACAGCGGCGCGCTGGCCATGCTTGCCGAATATCGCGGCCGGCTGGAGCAGTCGTGGAGCCTGATCGAGGCCTACGGCGCGCGCGATTTCGCCAACCCGCTGGTGCTCACCGCCATGGCGACCGCGCGGGCCGAGTTCTTCGGCACGTTCGAGGGCGTGCGCAGCACCGTCTACGCCGCCGGCGCGGCGGGCGAGCCCTATCCGCTGCGCAGCGAGCAGTGGATCGAGGCGGCCACGCGCGGCATCGACAGCCTGCTGGCGCTGTCCTCGGCGGTCGGGCAGGCGGCCGCGAACTACACGCTGCAGGTGGAGAACCAGGGCCGCAACGGCGTGATCGTCAGCGTCGCGGTGCTGCTCCTCGTCGCGCTCGTCGGCGCCGCGGCGTTCTGGATCGTCGTGTTCCGCGTGGTGCGGCCGATCCAGTCGCTCACCGACACCATGTCGCGGCTCGCGGGCGGCGACCTCGAGGTCGTCATCCCCTCGGCCGACCGGCACGACGAGATCGGCCAGATGGCGCGCGCGGTCGAGGTGTTCCGCGACGCGGGGCTCGAGAACCGGCGCCTGGAGGCGGAGGCCGAGGAGGGCCGCGCGCTCAGCGACCGCGAGCGCCGCGAGCGCGAGGCGCAGAAGGCCAAGGAGGCGCAGGAGCTTCAGGAGGCGATGGACGCGCTCGGCACCGGGCTCGGCCAGCTTTCCGACGGCAATGTCGGCCACCGCATCGAGACGCCGTTCGCCGGCGCGCTCGACAAGCTGCGCGTCGATTTCAACGAATCGGTCGCCAGGCTCGAGGAGGCGCTGCGCTCCGTCGGCGACAATGCGGGCGCGATCCATGCCGGCTCCGACCAGATCCGGGCCGCGGCCGACGACCTCGCCAAGCGCACGGAGATGCAGGCCGCCTCGGTGGAGGAGACGGCGGCCGCCGTCGAGGAGATCACCGCGACCGTCCGCGACTCCAGCCGCCGGGCCGCCGAGGCCGGCGAGATGGTGGCCAAGACCCGCCAGCAGGCCGAGCATTCCTCGCGCGTCGTCCAGCAGGCGGTCAGCGCGATGGACCAGATCGAGGCCTCCTCGCGCGAGATCAACAACATCATCACGGTCATCGACGACATCGCCTTCCAGACCAACCTGCTGGCGCTCAATGCCGGCGTCGAGGCGGCGCGGGCCGGCGAGGCCGGCAAGGGCTTCGCCGTCGTGGCGCAGGAGGTGCGCGAGCTCGCGCAGCGCTCGGCCACGGCCGCCAAGGAGATCAAGTCGCTGATCAACAGCTCCTCCGTGCAGGTGCAGGCGGGCGTGGCGCTCGTCGGCGAGACGGGAACCGCGCTCAACACGATCGCGGTCGAGGTCGAGGAGATCAACCGCAACGTGGTGGCGATCGTCGAGGCGGCGCGCGAGCAGGCGGGAGGGCTGGAGGAGATCAACTCCGCCGTCAACCAGATGGACCAGAGCGCGCAGCAGAACGCCGCGATGGTCGAAGAGACCACTGCCGCCAGCCACAGCCTGGCGCGCGAGGCCGCCTCGCTGAACGAACTGCTGGCGCAGTTCAAGTTCAGCGGCGCGAGGACAGCCCCGGCGCGCGCCGCCGAGCCAGCCGCGCACAACCCGGC